>DAITPE010000725.1:0-2609 GCA_036833775.1 Pyrinomonadaceae bacterium
CGGAATTCACATAATTTTAGTTGTCGGTTTTCAGTTACATTTAACGATCGCGTCAACCGTCGCCTGCGTGATCGGATGATAACCCGACCGCGATTTGGCGTAGATCGCACAAGCGCGTTTCATTCCTTCGGGCGTTTTGGCGAGTTCGGCAAAGAGCGGACGAACGAATTTTCGGCGACCGATCTCGACCAGAAAACTTTCAAGCCGCGCGTCTGCCGCTTTGTAATCTTCCTTGATCGACATCAAAAGCCATTGAAACGCGATTTCCGAATTTCCGATCTTCGTTAAATTAAACGCTTTGTCGAGTTCAGCCATTCTTTCCGTGCCGATTCCTTCAGGCATCGATTGCAGAAAATGCAGCCATTCCTGCGTCGTCCACGTTTTCGTGTTGATCGAACCCGGAGTTTTCGTGCCGTTCAAATATTCCTTCGCAAGCATCGCAACTTTATCGAAAGCGTCTGATTTCGGTTCGGGCGCGTTTTTCGGCAAACCGGGTTTATAAAGCCATTCGTTGACCATTTCGCGTGTCGGCGCACCGCCGCGCGTGGACATCGCGTAAGTCGTCGGGTAATTTTTATCGATCAGATTTTTGAACAAATAATCGGTAAAAGTTTCGGTCGTGATGCTCTGAAAAGCGTGCGAATCGAAATACGAACGCATAAATTTATCGAATCTTTCGCGCCCGTAAGATTCTTCGAGCCAACGCCAGAAAAGCGCGCCTTTCTCGTATGCAACTTCGGTCATTCCGTCGTCGGGATCGCGTCCGGTCAGATCGACGTGTAAAATTTCGTCGCGTTCGTCGAAATCCGCCAATTCGCCCGTCAATTCCCTTTTGCCGAGCAAAGCTTCCATTTCGCGGCGCGGTTTGCCGTAGAGCGATTCGATAATTCTTCTTTCAATGTATGTCGTCGTGCCTTCGTTCAGCCAAAAATCGCTCCAAGTCGCGTTCGTCACGAGATTTCCCGACCAAGAATGCGCGAGTTCGTGCGCGACGAGCGAAACGAGCGAACGATCGCCCGCCA
Organism: Pyrinomonadaceae bacterium; assembly: GCA_036833775.1. Classification (GTDB taxonomy): domain Bacteria; phylum Acidobacteriota; class Blastocatellia; order Pyrinomonadales; family Pyrinomonadaceae; genus JAJQRF01. The sequence continues at coordinate 1,023 of DAITPE010000725.1, forward strand.
AGATCGTCGGCGTGGCAAACGTCAGACGCGGATTTTCCATTCCGCCGAACGGAAAACTCGGCGGCAAAACCAATAAATCATATCTTCCCCAACGATACGGACCGTAAAGTTTTTCGGTCGCCGTCACCATTTTTTCGGTATCGGCAAGCTCATACGCCGATTTTTCAAGCATCGAAGGTTCCGAATAAACTCCGGTTCGTGCGCCGAGCGACTTAAATTTCAAATCGCCGACCGCAATCGCGATCAAATACGTCGGAATCGGCGTCGTCATTTCAAAACTGTAATCACCGTTTCGCGCCGAGGTTTGCGAATTTCCCGACGCGCTCATCACCGCCAGCAAGTTTTTCGGCGTACGAACCCGCGCCGAATACGTCACGCGAACGCCGGGCGAATCTTGCAGCGGAATAAACGAACGCGCGTGAATCGCCTGCGCCTGCGAAAACATAAAAGGCTGTTTCTTTCCGGCAGTTTGTTCGGGTGAAAGCCACTGCAACCCCGACGCGTTCGGACTCGTCGAATAATAAATCTTGACGAATTTCACGCCCGACGGCATCGTAATTTTCAGCGGCGTTCCGAGAAATTTATCGGTTTCGCCGAGTGAAAATTCCGTCGCCGTAAAAGTTTTTCCGCTCGTTGAAGTTTCGACCTTTTCAATCTTTAAGTCGCGCGTATCGAGCGTCAAATAACCCAAACGCGTCGTGATCGGCGGCTGGCGTTCGACCGTTAAAGTCGCCGAACCTTTGATCGTTTTATCTTCAAAAGAAACCGTCCAATCAAGCGCGACGTGCTTGACGGTCGTTTCCTGCGGATTTGAAAAAGAATGAATATCTTTCGCAAATTTCTGCATATTTTCTACTTTTTGCGCATTCGTCTGATTTACCAAAACCGCGCCAAACGAAAGCGCAAAGCAAAAGATCATTGCCAAACTTTTATACATTTTTATTAAATTTTCTCCGTGAATTATTTCCGAAACGATTCAATAAATCGGGAAAGAAATCGTTTTTCTTTCATTATAGATTCAGTTTGCGCAAATTGCGATGCCGAACTATTTCAAAAATCGATTTGCAACAAATCCGTAAAAAGTGCATCATAAACATTGTTAATCCTTCTCTCGCGCATCAACGGTGATGCGCCCGACAGACATAAGTTAGATTTGACGGCGTTTTGAATAGTTCGAGAGCTAGGCAGTTGTAGGTTAATAGAAGTTGCTTTTTTAGCATTCCGAACGCGATGCTTCGTCAGGTTTACCGTTCCCGAAGACAAAATTCGATTTCGAACTTCTTTTTTGTTAGTCCGAGACCTTTCGGACAAGGATAATTATTATTATGTCAATGAAACTTTATGTAGGAAATCTTTCCTTTAACACCACCGGATTTGATCTTGAAGAACTTTTCGGCGGTATCGGAACCGTAGAATCAGCTAATGTTGTCGAAGATCGTGAAACAGGACGTTCACGCGGATTCGGCTTTGTCGAAATGTCATCGAAAGAAGACGGCGAAAAAGCGATTGAAGAATTTAACGGAAAAGAATTCGACGGACGCAACTTGACCGTAAACGAAGCAAAACCGCGTGAAAATCGTGGCTTCG
>DAITPE010000726.1:0-2606 GCA_036833775.1 Pyrinomonadaceae bacterium
GTCAAACGGGATAAAGTTTTCGAGGCTCGAATTGGATTCTGCTTTCGGTGCTTTTCCGTTCGATTTCTTGACGGTTTTCTTAGGTGCTTTGGCAACATTTGAAAAACCGTTGGTCGGGGAAACTTTCACTTTATTGTAGTTATAAGTTTGCGGTGCAAAATTTCCCTGCATATTGGTCAGTTTGTAACGCGCGATCAAACTGAGCATTTCCTGCGATTGGCTCGACAATTCTTCCGCCGCGCTGGCTGATTCTTCCGAATTTGCCGCCGCTTGCTGTGTCACGCCGTTCATTTGTTCGATCGCTATATTGATTTGCGAAACGCCTTGGCTCTGCTGATCCGAAGCTGCCGCAATTTCCGAAACGACGACCGAAACCTTTTCAATTTGCTCGTTGATTTCTGCGAGGTTTTTCTTGACTTCATCATTTAAATTTACTCCGTGATTGGTATTTGTAACGGCTTCGTCAATGAGTTGCGCCGTTGTTTTTGCGGCTTCCGCCGAACGCATCGCTAAGTTGCGAACTTCTTCGGCGACGACCGCAAAACCTTTGCCCGCATCGCCTGCGCGCGCAGCTTCGACTGCCGCGTTTAATGCGAGCAGATTCGTTTGAAACGCAATTTCTTCGATCGTTTTAACGATCTTCGCGGTCGAATCCGACGAATCTTTGATCTTTCCGATCGCTTCGGAAAGCTGATCCATCGAGTGCATTCCGCGTTCGGTGCTGGTTCGTGCGTTGTCCGACAGCGAACGTGCTTCTTTTGAATTCGTCGCATTTTGCTGCGTCATCGAGGAAATTTCCTGCAAAGAACTCGAAACTTCTTCGATTGTCGAAGCTTGTTCGGACGCGCTTTGTGCGAGTGATTGGCTTCCGCCAGAAATTTGTCCGGCGGCGGCGGCAACTTGTTCCGCACTCAAAGCGACTTGCTGAAATCCGTCGTCGAGATTCGATGCGGCTTGATTGAGCGAATTTTTGATCTTCGCAAAATCGCCTTTGTAATCGCCTTTGACTTGCGCCGTCAGATCGCGGTCGGCGATTTTCTCCAAAACGTCGGACGCTTCGTGAATCGGCGTCGTGATCGCATCGACCATTTGATTGATTCCGCCGATCATTTCTTTATAAACGCCTCTGAATTTGCTTTCGTCGCCGCGCGAACTCAAATTTCCGACTTTTGCCGCGTCGATCAAAACATTCATTTCTGCGGTAATATTTTTGAGCGAATTGGTCGTTTCTTTCAAACTCATCGCTAAAACGTCCTGACTTGACCGCGCCGCAACATTTGCCGACAGATCGCCTTTGCCCAAGCCTTCAACGGCGTTTGCGATTTCTTTGATATAACCGTTCAAATTGCGGTAAGCGTCGGCAAGTTCGCCGATTTCGTCTTTCGATTGATAATCAAATGTTTGATTAACGTCGCCGTCTGAAACTGCCCTGAGTTTTGTGACGACGTTTTTCAAAGGATTATTGATCATATTCGCGATAAACCAACCCAATGCACCGACAACGGCACCGACAACCAGCGCAAGAATGACCATAAAAACCGTCGCAAAACTGATTGCCGAAGCAACTTCATCTTCGCGTTTCAAATTTTCTTCGCGTATGATTTTCGAGGCTTTTTCGCTGATTTCCAGATTTTGCGTCGCTTTCGGATTCAAAATCTCGTCCGAAATTTTTTGCGCCTTATCCATATTTCCGCTTTGAACTGCCGGTATAAATTCTTTATTTGCCGCATCGAAAAAATCTTCCGCTACTTTAACACCTTCAACCAAAAGTAAATTTTTGGCTTCGCCTTCAGGAGCATCTTTTTTCCATTTTTCCAATGCATCGCGAAAATCTTTTTCTGATTCTTTGAATTTGGTAGCCAATTCCTGAATACGAGCAGTATCTTTTTCACCTTCGAGTTGTTCGATATAATAATCCGCTTCGAGCAGATTCAATCGTGCAGACGAAGAATCTGCATCCAAATCCATTCCACGTTCAATTTCAAGATAATGCTGTCCGTTTACCTTGTAGGTATTCAATTCGTAGAAAGAAACCACTCCGAAAAGAATAAAACCGCTCATAAAAATGCAGATCAGCATAAAAATCTTGGCTTTAATCGATATATTTTTTAGAAAATTCATTTTGTCCTCTTGCGTTGTTATTCGTTAGTTTGTCATTTCTGACCTGCATATTTAGAAATTTTGCCGTTATTTTCTTCAATGATGAGGAACGAAAAATCTTAACGCGCAGATTGCGATTCAGTCCGGGTTTATATTCCAGCCGACAGGTAGAAAAAATATTAAATGTTATAAATTGAGCATTTACGGAATGCTGAAACCGATATTGGCAAAAACGTAATGATTGCCTTCTTTCAAGCCGGAATTTCCCATCGAATATCCGACGTAGCTGACCGAGCGTTTCGTCGGATGAAAATAAAATCCGACCGTCGCATAACCTGCGTCGTGTTTGCCCGTGATCCAATCCGCCGCCACGCCGAAGCGTTTATTGAGCGGCTGTTCGACACCGAACATTCCGCCTGCGCGGCTCGCATTTTCGGCTACGACGTTTTTCGTGAACCAATAACTTCCCGTCGTCACGCTCGTGCCGGTCTTTTCAAAAGTTTTCG
>DAITPE010000727.1:0-2595 GCA_036833775.1 Pyrinomonadaceae bacterium
TTGATTATTTTCCAGCCCGAAATCAGATGAATCGTCCAATGACGCTGTTTATTGGTCTGATTTTTATACCTGAGATGGATTTCACTCATTCAAAAATTTTAACATTTCCGCCGGATTTCCCGAACGCATCAAAGTTTCGCCGATCAAAAATCCCGCAAATCCGAGTTTCCGAAGTTCCAAAATTTCTTCGTTCGTCGAAATTCCGCTTTCCGTAATCATCAAAGCATCTTTCGGCGCGTGTTTTATCAATTCGCGCGAAACGTCGAGCGAAACTTTGAAACTGTGTAAATCGCGGTTATTAATGCCGATGATCTTCGCGCCAAGTTTTTTAACGCGTTCTAATTCATCTAAAATATGAACTTCAACTAAAACATCCAAACCCAGAACTTCATCGGCTAAATGATGTAGTTTTTGCAATTCTTCGTCCGTCAACATCGCCGCGATCAGCAAAATAATATCTGCACCGGCTTCGGCGGCTTCGTAAATTTGAAATTCGTCGTAAATGAAATCTTTCCGCAAAATCGGCAAATTTACGGCTTTTCGTGCGATTTTCAAATCTTCCAAACTTCCCTTAAAACAATCTTCTTCGGTCAAAACCGAAATCGCACACGCGCCGCCGATTTCGTAATTTCGCGCAGTTTCAGCGACATCGATCTTATCGTTTATAATTCCTTTCGACGGCGATGCGCGTTTGATTTCAGCAATTATATTTATCTCATTTTTCTGTAAGTTTTTTTGCAAATGATGCTTTTCAGCAGTTTGTCGAATTGCATTCGCCGATTCTTTCAATTCTTCAAAATCTCGGTTTGCTTTGGCAATTTCGAGACGTTTTTTCTTTAATTCGATGATTTCAGTCAAAAACATTATTCTTTTGTTTTCTCCTTCAAACTTTCTAATTTTTCTAATGCTTTTCCGCTTTCTAAACTTTCCGTTGCAAGTTTTGCAGCTTCTTTCAAACTTCCCGCTTTTCCGCCGACAAAAAGTGCAGCCGAAGCATTCATTAATACCAAACTTTTTGCGGCATCGGTTCTTTTATTTTCCAAAACTTGCTTAATAATCTCCGCATTTTGCAAAGCATCGCCCCCGCGCAAGTTTTCAATATTTTCGACTGTTTCAAAACCGAAATCCTCAGGCGAAACTTCGTAAAATTTGATAAATTCGGGCGTTATTTCCGCGACTGAAGTTTTCGCCGAAACCGTAATTTCGTCCAAACCGTCCAATCCGTGAACGACGAGTGCGTGTTTTGTTCCGAGTTTTTGCAAAGTTTCGGCTATCGGCGCGACCAAATCTTTGTGCCAAACGCCCATAATTTGAAACGGCGCATTTGCCGGATTTGTCATCGGACCGAGCAAATTAAACGTTGTATGAACTCCCAATTCGCGGCGAACTGCGGCAACTCGTTTCGTCGAAGTGTGATAAAGCGGCGCGAACATAAAACAAATTCCGATTTCATTCAAACATTTTTCCGAAGTTACCTTCGATGCTGAAACATTTACTCCTAAAGCACCTAATACATCTGCGCTGCCGGATTTTGAAGTCGCCGCGCGGCTTCCGTGTTTTGCAACGGGCAAGTCTGCACCTGCAATTACAAACGCGGCGGCGGTCGAAACATTGAAAGTTTTCACGCGGCTCGAACCCGTTCCGGCGGTGTCGATGAAATCCGTGTGAATCGTATTTATCTTCAAAGAATTTTCACGCATTGCTTCCGCCATTCCTGCGAGTTCTTCGGTCGTTTCGCCTTTGATCGAAAGCGCAACGAGCGCGGCGGCAATTTGTGCATCCGTCGCTTCGCCCGTTAATAATTGATTCAAAAGGAATTTTGCTTCATCGCGCTGCAAATTTTTTCCTTGCATCAAGCGAAGCAGAAGATCGCGCAAACCAGTGATCGGAAGTTCATCCGTGCGGTGCGGAAGCAGCCACGCGGGACGATTCAGATTGTAATTTTGAAAAATGTTCATAAAACGAAAAAAACCTGCCGCATATTTATCTGCAACAGGTTTTCCAAACTTTATTTAAGCAAAAATTATGAAAGTTCAGACAAACCTTTACCGTGCCACCAATGAAATTTGAAAGTTTTGCCGCTAAAGGTTTTCATAAACGATTATTTTGTTACAATATTTATAGCTTACCGACAATTTTAAGGCAAATTATGAACGACATTTTTCAAACTCTACAACCCGTTGAAGACAAATTGTTTTATAAAAAAAATGACCGCCACGATGTTCGTTTAGGCGAAATCGTGCCGCAAACTAATTACGAAGATGCGAAAATCGTGATCGTCGGCTGTCCACAAGACGAAGGCGTTAAAATCAGCGGCGGTCGGAGCGGTTCGGCAAAAGCTCCGGCGGCGATTCGTGAACAGTTTTATCAATTAACGCCTTTCGGAATCTCGGCAAAAATCTGCGACCTCGGCGATGTTTCTTTCAATGAATCAATTGAAAAAACTCATCAAAATCTCAATTTGGTAGTAGATAAAGTGTTAAAGGACGGAAAAAAATTGCTCGTTTTGGGCGGCGGAAATGATATTTCTTACGCAAACGGAAAAGCAATGGCTGATACTTTCGGCGCGGAAAATTGGATGGGCGTAAATATTTC
>DAITPE010000728.1:0-2572 GCA_036833775.1 Pyrinomonadaceae bacterium
TATTTTTTAGTTGCTCTTGACAAAGATTTCAATTGTAACTATACTTGTTACAGTTATGGCGGCAAACAGTCAATTTTCAATAGCAGTACACGTTTTGGCGATGGTCGCAGGCAAATGCGACGAGCGCGTCAAATCGGAATATTTGGCGAAAAGCGTCAATACAAATCCGGTCGTCATTCGCCGTTTGCTTTGCAATTTGCAGGAAGCAAAATTGGTTACATCGCAAGTCGGTGCGGCGGGAGGCACGATTTTGGCGCGAAAGCCCGAAGACATAAAACTTTCCGAAGTTTACAAAGCCGTAAATTGCGGCGAAGTTTTCGCGCTTCATCCGAACAAACCGAACGAAGATTGTCCGATCGGCAAAAATATCGAAGCGATCTTGTGCGGTTTGCAAAAGGAAATCGACCGAACGATCGAATGCAAATTGGGCGAATATACTTTGCGCGATGTGATTGAAATGGTCGAACATCCGGCATAACAAAAATTTTTTGACCGTAATTGTATCAAAGAAAGTTACAGAAAATTTAAGAATCGAGAGGAAATTATGAGTGAAAACGGAATTAAAAGTGAAACGATTTTAGAGAAATTAAATTGGCGTTATGCAACCAAAAGCTACGATCCGACGAAAAAAATCTCGGACGCAGATTGGGCGACATTGGAAGATTCATTGGTGCTTGCGCCGTCGAGCTTCGGGATTCAGCCGTATAAATACATTGTCGTGACCGACCCGGAAGTTCGTGAAAAGTTGAAACCGGCGGCTTGGGGACAATCGCAAATTACGGACGCGTCGCATCTTGTAATTTTTGCGTATAAGAAAACTTTGACCGAAGCCGATGTCGAACATTATGTTGACCGCATCATCGAAGTTCGCGGCGGTTCGCGTGAAGCTTTAGCCGATTATGAAAACGTGATGAAAGGTTCGGCGAAAAAAGCGGTTGACGGCGGTTATATCGAAGTTTGGAATTCTCGTCAGGCTTACATCGCACTTGGGTTTTTGCTTGAAACGGCGGCACTTTTGAACATTGACGCAACGCCGATGGAAGGTTTCGATCCGGCGCAGTTTAATGAAATTTTAGGCTTGACGGATTATTCCGCAGTTGCGATCGCGGCTTTGGGTTACAGAAATGCGGAAGGCGATTGGCTGGCAAATTTACCGAAAGTTCGTTTTGAAAAAGAAGAATTGATCGTCAGAGTTTGATAAAAATCGACGAAAAAAAGGGAAGGTGAAAAGATGAAACCACAGATTATTTTTAACAATTGTGAAAAGTGTCAAAGCGCAATCGAATCGCCGGCATTCGGAAAAATCACATTTACATTTATGGGCGTTTATCTGTGGTTTCTTCAATTCAGCAATTATTTATTAAAATTGGTTCAGTAAAATTTTTAACGGTTAAAGGAGTCTAACTTAAGAAAAATGAACGAAGCTTTAAACAAATTGTCGCCGCATATTTTGAGTCTTTTGCGGTTTATTTCAGGGTTTTTGATGGTTTTTCACGGTTCGCAGAAACTTTTGAATTATCCGCCGAAAGAAGGCTTTCAGATGGCGACGGGAATTATGCTCGTCGGCGGAATTTTAGAATTGGGTGGCGGAATATTATTGATGATCGGTCTTTTTACGCGTTGGACAGCGTTTATTTTGAGCGGTTTAATGGCAGTCGCTTATTTCGGTTGGCACGCTTCCGGCGGTTTTTTGCCATTTGTAAATAAAGGCGAATTAGCCGTTATTTTATGCTTCGTTTATTTTTATCTTTTCTTCGCAGGCGGCGGTTCTTTGAGTTTGGATAAACTGATCTGGAAGAAAGAATAATTCAAAAAACGGCTTGAATTTGATTATTTCATAATTTAAACAAGCGCGTTTTGTTTGTAAAAAAATATGAAAAATTATCTTGAAAAATCAATGACTTACGCCGAATACATCAAGTTGATCGACGATCTTTTGATGGACGGTAAAACCACCGGACCGAATCAATCGGACGAACTTTTCCATTACGGAAAACTGAATCGTCAGCGCATTCACCGTCTTGAAAAAACCGTGAAATTGAGCGATTCGATCATTGGAAAAGCAAAAAATGTCAGCCGTAAAATGATTTGGCTGATAATTACCGAAGGTTGGTGCGGCGATGCGGCGCAAAATATTCCGACGATCGAAAAAATCGCGGCGGAAAACGAAAATATCGAAACACGCTACGTTTTGCGAGATGAAAATCTCGAATTGATGGACAAATATCTGACCAACGGCGGACGTTCGATCCCGAAACTTATCGCGCTCGATGCGGAAACCTTTGAAGAACTCGGAACTTGGGGACCGCGACCGCAAGCGGCGATGGATTATTTTTACGAATTGAAAAAACAAGGTTTGGAAAAACCCGAAATGATGGAAAAAATCCAGCGTTGGTATTTGGCGGACAAAGAAAAATCTTTGCAAACGGAATTTGAAATTCTGCTTGCCGAATGGGACGAACAAAAAAGAGCAAAGGGCAGTTTGTAAATAATCGAGGAGAAAAAAATAAAAACAATTTATGAAGAAATTAGCACTTGGAGTTTTATCGACGGCTCTGTTTTTAGCGGCTTT
>DAITPE010000729.1:0-2569 GCA_036833775.1 Pyrinomonadaceae bacterium
ACAACCTTTTATAAAATAAGCGAATCTTTAAGTGTGCGGTAAAACGCACCGCCGTTCGGATTTACGAAAAAATCTTGCCCGACTTTCAAAAACAATTAGCTGTAAATATGAAAAAAAACGCCCTGTATTACCCTGTCCTATTTCTTCTGATTTCAACAATTACAACTTTTGCCCAAGAAATAAAGCCGAGTCCGACGCCATCGCGTCAACGTGTCATAGTGGTCGGTGCAAATCCTTCGCCGACACCGATCGTAAACGATCCGTCGCCGCAGCCGCCGAAAAAAGTAATTGTCGTTACGAATAATTTACCGACACCTTCGCCGACTCCGATTGCCGCTCCTTCCCCGCGCAACACACCCGTTTTTACGCCTTCGATCCCGACTCCGATGCCGACTCCGGCAATCAATCCGACGAATTTATCATATCGTTCGATGAGCTTTGGACAGCTTAAAAATAAAATTGCCGAGGCAAGACGGCAAATGCAGGCGCGACCGATGCAGACGGCGATGACCGATTCGTTTTTGTTGACCGATTTCGTCCGCGTTGCGTTTTTCGATTGGAAAACAAACCAGATCGATTATGCGGTTTTAACGAAAACATCTTTTCTTTCAACGACTTCGGATAAAGGAACGATCTCATCGAATGGAAAAAACATCACGCTTCGCACGATTCGCGGAAACGGCGTAAACACGCCGATCGTGATCGTCGATGACGAAGGCAAAACGCATTTGCCGCTGCTCGTTCAATATCCGGTCGAAAAAGGCGGCAGATTTATCGAAACTGCTTATTATATTTCGACACATCCTGGCGTCGTCACGCCCGAAGTCGTCAATGCAGGCAAAATTTACGTTCGTAACACAATTGACATTGCACGCGAAAAACTGCGTGAAAAAGGAATTTTCATACAGCCGCAAGTCGCGGATATGGCAGAACGTCTTTCCGCGCTCGAACACGTCGATCATCAACGTTTCCGCACCGAATATCATCCGAATGTTTACAACGATATTTTCGCGCTTTACGCGTTAAATGAAGGAAATACTTATCGTTATTCGGTCAGTTCTGCTGGCGCGGGCGGAATGGTTCAGATGATTCCTTCGACTTACAGAATGGTTCGTTCGCAATATTACAATGTTCCGCTGATGCCGGATTTCGTTGAAGGAATGCGCAATCACGTCAACGCGGCGACGGCGATGCTTTTGTATATGCAATCGACTTGGAACGATCTCGTCGCCAGCCCGACCGTTTACAGCGCGGTCGAAACAGGAATCGCTACTCCGCAGCAATTAATGGCGGCAGGATACAATTCAAATCCCGCCAAACTCGCCGGATATATTAATCGCGGCGGCGCAAATTGGACGGCTTTGATCCCGCGCGAAACAAAAATTTATCTGCAAATTCTTTCTTCGATGGATCAATTCGTGCCGATGTCGCCACGAACCAGATAAAAACTGAAAAAAATAGAAAAAAGCGGTGTGGATTTTAATATTCACATCGCTTTTTTCTATTTGACTGAATTATTTTCAGTTTTGTATGGCTGAAACACAACTTGAATTTTCGCTGTTGTGTTTTTCTGAAAACCATTCTTTTCTATTCTTTTTGTGCGGCAATCACTTTCGGCGCGAACAGATGTTATATTAAAAAAATGAAAGATTCAGCTCTTCAATTTCAGAATTCCGAATCGTTTGCGCTCGCGTTGGACGCGCAGGATTCGCTTAAACATTTCCGCAATAAGTTCTTTTTTCCGAAACAAACTTCGGGCGAAGATGTGCTGTATTTTACGGGAAATTCGCTTGGTCTTCAGCCGCGAAAAACGCGCGAATATATCGAACAGGAACTTGAAGATTGGAAAACTTTCGGCGTCGAAGGACATTTTCACGCGCAAAATCCGTGGATGCCTTATCACGAATTCGTCGCGGAAAATTTGGCTGAAATCGTCGGCGCAAAGAAATCGGAAGTCGTTGCAATGAATTCGCTGACAGTAAATCTGCATCTTTTGATGGTTTCGTTTTATCGTCCGCACGAAAAGCGAAATAAGATCGTCATCGAAAAAGGCGCATTTCCGTCCGATCAATACGCGGTAAAATCGCAGATTCTTTTTCACGGATTTACGCCCGAAAGTTCGCTGATCGAGCTTTCGCCGCGTGAAAATGAAACAATTTTACGCGGCGAAGATATTCAAAAAACTCTGCGCGAAAACGGCGATGAAATCGCACTCATCTTGCTCGGCGGTGTGAACTATTACACGGGACAAGCGTTTGATATGCAGCGAATTACCATGATTGGTCACGAAATCGGCGCAATTGTCGGTTTCGATCTGGCACACGCGGCGGGAAATTTACATTTACAGCTTCACGATTGGAACGTCGATTTTGCGGCTTGGTGTTCGTATAAATATCTGAATTCGGGTCCGGGCGGAATCGCGGGAATTTTCGTTCACGAACGGCATCACACCGATGAAAATCTACCGCGTTTTGCGGGTTGGTGGGGACACGATAAAGCGACGCGTTTTTTGATGGATGACGAATTTATCCCGATAAAATCGGCAGAAGGCTGGCAATTGTCGAATCCG
>DAITPE010000730.1:0-2555 GCA_036833775.1 Pyrinomonadaceae bacterium
AATTCGCCTTTGTTGAGCTTGCAAATCCAACCCAAACCCGCTTCGAGCGGCGAAATTTCGTCGGAAAGCTCGTGACCGTAAAGCGACATCGCGGCTTCTAATCTCAAAGTATTTCGCGCCGCCAGACCGCAAGGCAAAATCCCGTGTTCCGCACCGGCTTCGATAAAATCGTTCCACAATTTTTCGGCAAAATCTTTGTTCGCGTAAATCTCGAAACCGTCTTCGCCCGTGTAACCCGTGCGCGAAATGATCGCGTCCACGCCGTTAAAAGTGCCGACCGTGAAATGATAATATTTGATCTCCGACAAATTAACATCGGTAAAGCCTTGCGCGATCTCGACCGCCTTCGGACCTTGAATTGCGATCTGACAATAATCCGCCGAAGCATTCGTCAGCGTAATATTTTCGTCCGCTTTGTGCGACGTGATCCAATCCCAATCTTTTTCCGTCGTTCCCGCATTGACGACGAGCAAAAGTTTATCGACATCGAAACGATAAACGAGCAGATCGTCAACCACGCCGCCGTTATCATTGGTCAAAGCCGAATAATGCGCCTGACCGTCAACCAGTTTCGTGACATCGTTGGTCGTCAATTTATTAACGAACGCGATCGCGTCTTCGCCTTCGACCCAGATTTCGCCCATATGCGAAACGTCGAACAGACCGACCTTTTCACGCGTCGCCAAATGCTCGGCGATCACGCCCGCCGCGTATTGCACAGGCATATCCCAACCGCCGAAATCGACCATTTTCCCGCCCGAATTACGATGAACATCATTGAGCGGCGTTTTCTTTAAATTTGTATCGGACATAATATTTTGAAGTGTAAAAGGAAAAGCTAACATTCACAACCAAAAGCGTCAAGAATGTCCGTATAAGAAATAGTTTTTACACGTTTTCGGGAAACTTATTTTGAAAATCTCCTTATCTTGTAAGCGAAATTTTAATTTGATTTTCACAAGTATTTTTAATATCTTCAATTTTTCTTAACTTACCTAAAAAAATCAAATATATGGACATAAATGAATTAAAACTCAAATTGGAGAAAATTAAAGAAATGGGATTTGTCCCGTCAATGCGTCGCAGCAGCACAGGGATTGGTTATACTTTGGAAACTTTACTGGAAATTAAAGAAAATAATATTAAGTTGCCTGATTTGGGGGAAATTGAATTAAAATCCAAAAGAAAAAATGTATCGACACCGGTTACGATGTTTACATTCAACAGCGGAGCTTGGAAACTTTCTCAAAAAGAAACTATTGAAAAATACGGATATAAAGATAAAGGTAATCGGCAAGCTCTTAAATGTTTTGTAACTACGATTCCGAATCCTCAAGGACTTTTTTTGAAAGTTGAAAACGATGCTGTGAAACTTTTCCATATTGACGGAACGCACGTTGCCGAGTGGCAAGGAACTGATTTGGTTAGATACTTCAAAGCAAAAATGCCGTCACTCGCATTGGTTTTGGCAGAATCGAGAATTGAAGAAGGTAAAGAACAGTTTTATTATCAAGAAGCATTTTTGCTTTCTGATCCGACAGAAAATACTTTGTTGGGATCGATCAATGAAGGTATTATTTTAATAGACTTAAGAATGCATTTGAATCCGAACGGTTCTGTTCGCAATCGTGGAACGGCATTCAGAATAAAAGAAGTAAATCTGGCAAGTTGTTTTGCTACAAGAATCAAATTGTTATGAAATATTCAGATTTTTCTTGGGATTTCCGGCAATCCAATACAAAAACATTCACGCATTGTTATCATAACTATCCGGCGATGATGATTCCTCAAGTTGCGGAACGAATTATTGATAAATACGCAACTGACGCATATTTATTATTCGATCCTTATTGCGGAACGGGAACTTCGCTGGTTGAAGCGAATTTGAAAGGAATCAATGCGATCGGAACGGATTTGAATCCGTTGGCTCGACTGATTGCAAAAACCAAAACCGCAAAACTCAATCTTCAAGTTTTAGATTTATATCTCAAAGATTTCAGCGATTATTTGTTTTCAATAATGTTCGATCTGAACAAAGTAAGTGCAGTTATTCCCGAAATAAAAAATATCGATTATTGGTTCGACAAAACCGTGCAGGAAAAATTGGCAGTTATCAAGAGTTTTATTGATGAAATTACCGATGCTCACATCGCCGATTTTTTTAAGGTTGCATTTAGTGAAACCGTTCGGGAAAGCAGTTGGACAAGAAACAGCGAGTTCAAACTTTTTAGAATGACCGCAGAACAAATGAATAAATTCAATCCCGACGTGTTTGGATTGATGCAAAGCAAACTAGCCAGAAATCATCGGGGGTTAAAATTATTTTTGGAAACCGAGTCAAAAGCGGAATCTAAAGTTTACGATTTTAATTCGGTCGAAAAAATCAAAGATATTGCAAAAGAAAGCATCGATATTGTCGTTACTTCGCCGCCGTATGGGGACAGCCGCACGACCGTTGCTTACGGTCAATTTTCAAGGCTTGCCAATGAATGGCTGAATGTCGAAAACGCCAACCAGATTGATAACAATTTAATGGGCGGAAAAACAGTCTCGAA
>DAITPE010000731.1:0-2549 GCA_036833775.1 Pyrinomonadaceae bacterium
GCCGTTTTTGCCGTCATTATTTTGCTCGGCGCGTTCGTCGCGTTTTCGTTCGTCAAATTTTCCGATAAATTCAATTTTTTTGAATCGCCGCTCGAAATTTCGACTGAAGGAAATCGTCAGATCATCAAAGTTCCGGCTGGCGGAAATCTGCATACTGCGCTCGCAAAAGCGCAAAGCGGCGATATTATCGAGCTTCAAGCCGGTGCGACTTACAACGAAATCGTGTTGCCGAATAAAGCTTTAACCGATTTTGTCACTATCCGAACTTCCGCTTTTGCAAAGTTTCCCGAAGACAAACGCGTTTCGCCGAAAGATTCTAATTTATTCGCAAAAATTATCACGCGCAAAGGCGAAAAATCGGCTGTTTCGGCTGAAAACGGCGCGCATCATTATCGTTTTATCGGCATCGAATTTACGCCGAATACGGCTGAATACGTTTACAATCTCGTTTTTCTCGGCACGGAAAGCGCAAAAGTTTCCGACGTTCCGCACGATCTCGAAATCGACCGTTGTTATTTTCATTCGAATAACAAAGGAATCGTGCGGCGCGGTTTGGCTTTGAACAGCGCAAATTCGATTGTCAAAAACAGTTATTTTGAGGGTTTCGCGTTTCCGAGCGAAGAAACGCAAGGAATCTGCGGTTGGACGGGAACGAAAAACGTCAAAGTTATCAATAATTACATCGAAGGCGGCGCGGAAAACGTGATGTTCGGCGGTTCTGATCCAGCAAACGCCGAATTGATCCCGCAAGACATTGAAATTCGCGGAAATTATTTCAACAAACCCGAAAGTTGGAAAGGAAAAGTTTCGCTGAAATGTCTTTTCGAGCTGAAAAACGCGAAACGAGTCCAAGTTTCGGGCAATATTTTCGAGAATAATTGGCTCGGTCCGGCGTTTCGCGTCACGGTTCGCAACGACGGCGGAAAAGCTCCGTTTTCCGTGATTGAAGACGTTTTAATTCAAAACAACATCATCAACGGCGCAGGCGACGGCATCAATATTCTTGGTCAAGACGACATTCATCCGAGCCAAATGTTGAAAAATCTGACGATTTCAAACAATCTGATGTTGAATATCGGCGACAAAAAATACGACGGTTCGGGCTATTTTATTCAGGTTTCAAAAGGCGAAAATATTACGATTTCAAACAATACTTCTTTTAATCAAGGAAGCCCGATTATTTTTTACGATGGAATGCCGAAAAATTTTCTGTTCCGCGACAATATCGCCGGACACGGAAATTACGGAATTCACGGCTTTGAAAATATTAAATCGCCGATCGCACAGAAAACTTTTGCGAACAATATTTTTGTCAACAATCGTTCGATTTCGAAAGACGACACTTCGTTTGCGCCCAACAATTTCTGGGTTTCCGATTATAATTCGGTCGGTTTTGTAAATCTGTCGGGAAATGATTTTCGTCTGAATCAAAGCAGCAAATTCAAAGGAAAAGGCGCAAACGGCTTGAATATCGGGACGGATGCGGAAAAACTTCCGAAAGAAAGCGTAAAAAGCGGAAACTAATTCGCTAAAATTTCTTTATAGACTTCTAAAACCGCTTCGATGTTTGAAGTATCGTCTGCTTTTTCTGTTCTCGTATGTCTTTCACTTTCACCGACTTCGATAATTTTTTCCGCCAACGCGCTTTCGTCCTGAATCGGAATCAAATGAACGCCTTCGGGACGCATTTTGTTGTCGGTTGCGATCACTTTTGTTTCCAAAAACATGGCTTCACGAATGGCAATTGCATCGCCGTCGAATTTTGTCGTTCTCAGCAAAATATCGGCTTTTTTTATCAAATGAAGCGTAATCTTGTTTTCGATATTTCCGGCTAAAAATATTCTGTCGGCGTATTTTTTCGTCGCAATTGCGTGTTTTAATTCATTTTCCAAAATTCCCGAACCGACGATCATCAAACCTGCATTCGGCAATTTTTCCAACACTTTTTCCAACGCATCGATCTGCAAAAAAAGATCGTAAGTGTCTTCCAAAAGACAAACTGCGAGCAAAAACGGTGAATGTTTTTCGGCGAATTCTTTTAATTTACTTGGAATTTCGACGGATTTTTCGGGATTTTTCAGCACGAACGGAAAGATCATCTCAATTCGTTTCTTTTTCACGCCGAATTTCTCGAACATTTCGACCATTAAAGTATTTACGGCAATGATTTTTTTAAACTGACGAAAAATAAAACCGTCACGCGAAAAATAATTTGCAGTATTTACATTTTCAACCGCATAACCGCCCGAATGAAAGGTCAAAACGCTTTTTCCGCGCCCGAAAAACGCGCAGATCGTCAAAAAAACAAACACGCGAAACGGAAGCTCGCCGCCGTGATGAACGTGCAGAATATCATATTTCAGACCGCTTAATAGTTTAATAAATTCCAGCGGCGTGCGCGGATGATAGACGTTCGATTCTTTTTTTATCTCGGAACTTTTCGCCGTTGCAATGATCGAACATTCATGACCGTTTTTCAATAATTCGTCACGAATCGCGAGCATATTTCGGCTGATCCCGCCTTCGGGTGGCGGATATGGTCCGAGCTG
>DAITPE010000732.1:0-2543 GCA_036833775.1 Pyrinomonadaceae bacterium
AAATAGAAACAGTAAAAATTTTGGGGTAGTGCGTAGGACAAATATAGTATACGTCTTTTAATATGTCAAGAAATTTACAGTTAAGCTATTAAGTGTCTGATTTCATTAGATTAGACGCGAAAAAATACATTAATTTAGTAATTTACTTAAAAAACTTCTTGCTGAATGAGCATTCATTCAGTTATAATATCGTCAGCAAAATTCAAAACAAAAATAAATAAAAGAGGAATAAGAATATGGATGCACAGATGCAGAAGGATTATATAAAAGGCGGCGCGTTTTTAATCGAAAATCGTGAGCCGAACGAGATTTTTACGCCCGAAGATTTGACCGAAGAACAACGTATGATCGGCGATACGACGCGCGATTTCGTTGACAACGAAGTTTTGCCGAATCTCGAAGCGATGGAAAAGCACGATTGGGAAATGGCGCGTTCGCTGATTCATAAAGCGGGCGAACTCGGACTTCTCGGCGCGAATATTTCCGAAGAATACGGCGGTCTTGCGCTCGATCAAACGACGAGCGTTGTTATTGCCGAAAATTTCGGACGCGCTTCGGGTTTCGGCGTGACATTTGGGTCGCAAACTTCGATCGGCTTGCTTCCGATATTTTATTTCGGTTCGGAATATTTGAAGGAAAAATACATTCCGCAAATCATTTCGGGCGAAAAAATCACGGCATATTGTTTGTCCGAAGCAGGAAGCGGTTCTGACGCGCTCGGCGCGAAATGTAACGCAAAATTGAGCGAAGACGGCAAACATTACATTTTGAACGGCGAAAAAATGTGGATTTCAAACGGCGCATTTTCCGATTTTTACATCGTTTTCGCAAAAGTTGACGGTGAGAAAAAGAAATTTTCGGCTTTTGTCGTCGAACGCAGCGAATCTTGCCGTCCGGGTGCGGAAGAACACAAAATGGGCATCAAATCGTCTTCGACCACGCCTTTGATTCTTTCCGATTGCCACGTTCCGGTCGAAAATCTAATCGGCGAAGTCGGCGACGGAACGAAGATCGCTTTCAATATTTTGAACGTCGGACGTTTCAAACTCGGCGCGTCGGTGACGGGCGGCGCAAAGCTTGCGCTTCATCACGCGATTCGCTATGCCAATGAACGCCAACAGTTTAACGTGCCGATCTCGTCGTTCGGCGCGATGAAACACAAACTCGCGGAAATGGCGACACGCGTTTGGGTTGCCGAATCGATGTCGTATCGCACGGTCGGAATGATCGACGCTTTGATCGGCGAAGACGGCGGCGATAAAGAGAAAAAACTTCGTTCGATCGAAGAATATTCGGTCGAATCTTCGATCAATAAAGTCTGGTGTTCGGAAGCGTTGGATTACGTCGTTGACGAAATGGTGCAGATTTACGGCGGCGCGGGTTATTCGGCGGATTATCCGGCGGAAAAAGCCTACCGCGATGCTCGTATCAACCGCATTTTTGAAGGCACGAACGAGATCAATCGCTTGTTAATTCCGGGACAGCTTCTCAAAAAAGCGATGAAAGGCGAACTTCCGCTTCTTCAGGCAGGAAAGGCTTTGCAGGACGAAATTATGAATCCGCAAATATCGTTTGACGAAGACGAAGGCGTTTTGGCGAAAGAAATGAAGCTCGCGCAAAATGCGAAGAAAGTCGCGTTGATGGTCGTCGGAACGGCGGCGCAGAAATATATGACCGAACTGCAAAATCAACAGGAAATCCTGATGAACGCGGCGGACATTATTATGAACGCCTACGCGATGGAAACGGCTGTTCTTCGCGCACAAAAACTCGCTGAAAAAGGAAACGCCGAAAATCAGATCGATATGGCGGCGGTTTTCTGCAACGACGCGATGCAAAAGATTGAAATGGCGGCACGCAACACGATCGCCGCAATGAGCGAAGGCGACGAAGGCAAAATGCTGCTCGTCGCATTAAAGCGTTTCACGAAAAACAATTCCCCGATCAACACAATCGCGGCTCGCCAAAGAATCGCAAACACATTGATTGCGGCGAATAAATACACATTCTAATTTCGGATTTTAGATTTTAGATTTTGGATTAGTCCGAAGCCGAAAAGCTTCGGACTTTTTATTTTTGTGACTTGCGATTACACTAATTTTAGTGTAAACTCTTACTTGATTTAAAGTGTAACACGCTATAAACCTAAAAGGAGAAAAACAATGAATAAGTTTGGAAAGGAATTCAGAAGTGAGCGAATTGCTAAACGCTATACGCTTAAAGCAGTTTCTGATTATGTTGGAAAATCCATAAGTTATCTTTCCGACGTTGAACATGGACGAAAAGGAATCCCAGATTCTAACACTATTAAACTGATTGAAGAATTTTTAGGTATAAAGGATAGTAAATTAGTAAATTTAGCAAATTTACTTAGAAAGGAACTTCCTAGTAATTTAATACAAGAAATTCAAACAAGACAAAGTTTTTCAAATGTTTTGGCACGTTTAGCAGACGAAGATTTAACAGATGAAGAATTTGAAAAGCTTAATAAAGAGTTACCGAAAATTTTGAATAAAGTTAGGGGGAAGTAATTTAAATGGCGA
>DAITPE010000733.1:0-2543 GCA_036833775.1 Pyrinomonadaceae bacterium
GAATCCCGAACATCCGCCGCTTTTGAAAATGATCGCAACGCTGCCGCTGATGCCTTTGACGCTCAATGTTCCCGCGCTCAAAGACCGCGATTTCAAACAGGAAGCTTTTCTTAGCGGCAAGGATTTTCTATATTCCAACGATGCCGACGCGATCTTGATCCGTGTGCGGATGACGGCGGCGGTTTTTACGCTTTTATGTGCGGTTTTCGTGTTTCTCGGGACAAAAGAAATGTTCGGCAGCGTCGCGGCGTTTATCGCGCTTGCCTTGCTCGTTTTCGACCCGAACATCATCGCTCACGGCGCGTATGTGACGACCGATTCGGCGGCTTCGTGTATGATGTTTGCGACCGTTTACGCCTTTTACCGTTACGTCAAAAAACCTTCGTGGCAACGCTTGATCTTCGTTGGGCTTGCGCTCGGCATCGCGCTTGCGGTCAAACATTCGGCGGTTCTGCTGTTTCCGATTCTGTTGATCTTGGCAATCATCGAACTCTTTCGCAATTATTTTGAAGGCAAAAAGACTGAAACCGAATTCAATTTTGGCAAACAAATTGTCAAAACTTTTCTGTCGCTCGCGGCGGTCACGTTGATCTCGCTTGTGATTCTCTGGTCATTTTACGGCTTCCGCTACGAAGCGCGCCCGAACGGCTTGGCTTTGAATCCGACCTTTTCCGAATTCACCAAAAACCTCAAACCCGCGCAGGGATTTCTTATCAACACGACTGCAAAATTTAAACTTTTGCCCGAATCGTATCTATACGGAATGGCGGACGTTTTTATGACTTCGTATCCGAGCTTCGTGCTCGGCAAAACCTATCCCGAAAGCGTCTGGTTTTATTTTCCCGTCGTTTTCGTCATCAAATCGACGCTTGCGGTGCTCGCATTCTTTTTGCTGATCCTGATTTCGATCGCTGCACGAAGATTTAACCGTTGGCGCGAAATAATTTTCTTAACGATTCCGCCGCTTGTTTATCTGCTCGTTGCGATGAATTCGGGCACGAACATCGGTGTCAGGCATATTTTGGTGATTTACGTCTTTCTCGCGGCACTCGCAGGCGGCGCGGCTTGGGCGATCATTTCCGCGAACCGCAAATGGATTTATCCCGTCCTTGCCGTTTTGCTGTTTCACCTCGTCACGTCCGCAACGACGTTTCCGTATTACCTCGCCTATTCCAACGAATTCTGGGGCGGAAAGTCGAACACCTATAAATATCTGAGCGATTCAAACATCGATTGGGCGGAACAATTAAAGCAGACCAAACAATATCTCGACGCGAAAAACATCAAAGAATGCTGGTTCGTCTATTTCGGCGGCGGCATTGCCGAACCCGATTATTACGGAATCCCTTGCAAACCTTTGCCGACCGTCGAAACGCTCTGGCTCAATCAAAGAATCACGCCGCCGCCCGCGATCGACGGCATCGTTCTAATGAGCGCGGTCAATCTGACCGGCTTCGAATTCGGACCCGGCAAGCTTAATCCCTACGAACAATTCAAACAAATTCAACCGAAAGACCGCATCGGGCAAGGCGTTTTCGTCTTTGAAGGACATTTTGAAATCCCGCAGGTCGCCGCGCTCGGACACATCCAAAACGCACAAAACCTGCTCGCCGAAAAACAGATCGACCAAGCCTTAACCGAAGCCCGCAAAGCCGTCGAACTCGACCCCGAATCCGTCTCGGCGCACGAAACCCTCGCCGACGCACTGACAGCCGCCGAAAAGCAGTCGGAAGCCCTCGCCGCATACGAAAAAGCCGTCCAGATCGCCAAAACCGTCGAACCCGTTTTTCAAGCAGGCGCAGTTTCAAGGATCGAGCAGAAATTGAAAGGGAATTGAGAACTTATTCATGCAGAAACGCACCCGCAAGGAAGTGTGCAAAATGTTTAATAATTTAAAGATTTACCGGTTTCAAAAACAGTAATTCTAAATTCTGCATTCTAAATTCTTAATTAACATCCGAATAAACAAACGCTGTTTTACTCGATATTAATTTAGAATTTAGAATGCAGAATTTAGAATTACTGTTTGTAATTCGTAATTTGTAATTCGTAATTCATAATTATCTTGCAAAAAAACTAAACGCAGTTTTCATCCGAGTTAATTACGAATTACAAATTACGAATTGATTTTTGTTATTTTCGTTTGCTAATGAAACCGGATCGCTAAACCGCGACACAAAAAAAGTGTTCCGCAAACCATTCCAAAAATATCAAAACGCCTCTCAGCGAACTCTGCGCTTCTGCGTGAAATAAACTTTTGATAATTACGCAAAACTTGCAAAACCCGCAAAGAAAATTTGCCATATTGAAAAAGCGGACAAAAATATCCGCTTTTTCTATTACTGCCGAAAAAACCTTGCTTTATTAACCGAAATATCTTAAATTTCCGCCTGAATGTTAAATATTTAATAAAAATAAATAAATAACCCAAGGAGAAAAAACTTATGTCAACCACATCGGATATGGAATTTTTGGAAACTTGCCGCCGTCATTTCGATATTTTCGAGGCGGAAGAACGCTGGAATCACTCGAACCCGCGTTTG
>DAITPE010000734.1:0-2527 GCA_036833775.1 Pyrinomonadaceae bacterium
CCGTCTGTTTTTCTGATTTTAGATTTATGCTTTGACGAATTCGCCTGCCGGAATTTCCACTTTTTTCGGTTTCGTAAAGATCAAACTCAATGTAAACCAAACAAAAGCAACTGCACCGACCGAGAATGCGATGTCGCCGAAGGCTCGCATCCAACGGAAAAACTGCATCCAATCCGTTTGCATAAATTCAGGACTTCTAGCTGACCAATATCCGTGCGTAACTGATTCAACCGTTTGAAGTAAACCGATCGGAAGCAAGCTCAAAAGCATCATTGCCAACATTCCGCCGTTAATTCCCCAGAATGCAAATTTGATAAGTTTTTCATTCCAGATTCTTTCAGGATCGGCGGCTCTAAAACAGAACAAAAGCAAAGCGAGTCCGAGTGTTCCGTAAACTCCGTAAAGTGCGCCGTGTCCGTGCAGCGGTGTCGTGTTCAAACCTTGCATATAATAAAGCGCGATCGGCGGATTGATCATAAATCCGAAGATTCCCGCTCCGACCAGATTCCAAAATGCAACGGCGATGAAGAAATATATCACCCATTTATACTGCTGAAGCCATTTGCGCGAATTCAAACGATGAATGTTTTCCCATGCTTCGAAACCGACCATCGTCAATGGCACGATTTCGAGTGCGCTGAAAACCGAACCGAAAGCAAGCGCGACAGTCGGAGTTCCCGAAAAATAAAGGTGATGACACGTTCCGATGATGCCACCGCTCAAATAGATCGTGCTTGAAAGAATCGATGCTTTTGCCGCATTTTTCGGATTGATAACGCCCATTTTTGCAAACAAGAATGAAACCACGACCGTTGCAAAAACTTCAAAAAATCCTTCAACCCAAAGATGAACAACCCACCAACGCCAATATTCAACGACCGAAATATGCGATTTCATTCCCCAGAAAAGTCCCGGCGAATAGAAAAGTGCGATGCCTGTGGTCGAGATCAAATAAAGAACTACGAGCGATTTTTGATTGTCGTTTTTCTTCAAAGCCGGAATCGCCGTCCGCATAATCAAGGCGAGCCAAAGCAAAAGCCCGATAAAAAGCGCGATCTGCCAAACTCTGCCGAGATCGACATATTCATAACCTTGGTGACCGAACCAAAACCACAGATCGCCGTTCAATTTGTGCATCACGCTCGCCCATTGTCCAGCCATCGAACCGAGAACGACAACCAAGAGCGCACCGAATAAAACATTTACGCCGAGTTTTTGGAATTTCGGTTCGTAGCCCGCAATGATCGGTCCGATAAACAATCCGGCGGCAAGCCAAGCCGTTGCGATCCAGAAAATTCCGAGTTGTGTGTGCCAAGTTCGCGTAACGACATAAGGCAGATATTCGGCAAGCGGAATTCCGTAAAATCCTTGTCCTTCAACGCCGTAATGCGCCGTAATGATTCCCATCACAATTTGCAAAACGAAAAGTAAAGTAACAACTAAAAAATATTTGATCGTCGCTTTCTGTGACGGAAACAATTTGAAGCCGATGAAAGGATCGCTGTGCGGTGCATCTTTCGTGCTGTCTTCTTCTTTGTTTCCCGCAAAATACCAAATTATGCCGCCGATTCCGGCAATCAGCATAATCACGCTCACGCCTGTCCAAAGAATCGTGTCGCCTGTTGCGGTATTTCCGACTAGCGGTTCAGCCGGAAAATTGCTCGTGTAAGAAATATTTTTTTCGGGTCGATTCGTCGCCGAAGCCCACGAAGTCCAAAAGAAAAACGCGCTCATCTGCCGCAATTTGACCGGATCGGATTGAGCGTTTTTCTGGATTGCGAAATCTTTGTTTCCGTTGGCAAAAATGTTCGAATAATATTTGTAATTTTCTTCAAACGCTTTTGCGCGAATCGGTTCGATCGTTAATTTCCCTGTTTTTTCATCGTAATTATTTTTACGAACCAAATCCTGTAAACGCTGTTTTAATTGAGCTTGCTGTTCCGTCGAAAGTGCGTTGAAGTCTTTTGAAAAATCCTTGTTCGCAAAATCGTTCAAAATAAACATCGCTTCACGATGCAAATAATCCGCTGTCCAATCTGGCGCGACGTAACTGCCGTGTCCCCAGATCGAGCCGACCTGCATTCCGCCCATCGCCTGCCAAACATTTTGTCCGTTAGAAATTTCATCTTTGGCGATTAAAACCGTTCCTTCAGTCGTCACGATTTCCGTCGGAATCGGCGGTGCTTGACGGAAAATTTCCGTTCCGATCCATAATAAAACGCTGAATGAAATTATAAAAACCAATCCGAATGCGATCCAAAGCTTCTTCATATTCTTGTCCTCTTTAATATTTGAAATTCATAAAAACTTTTCTGCGGTGTGTTTCAATCTGCTTTATTCAACTGAAAAACTACTGCTCGTTTCGTTTCTCTGATTCAACAATAATCGAGGTTTTAGATTGAAAATATGATTTCAGTCATAAAGTGAGAAATTTGTGCATTTTTTCACTTATGACAAAAATTTATATGTGAAAAATTTATTTTAATAGTTTTCCTAGTGTGCGGTTGACAAAGTAATTTTTAAGCAG
>DAITPE010000735.1:0-2525 GCA_036833775.1 Pyrinomonadaceae bacterium
AACCTATGCCACAATTCAGAAGACCGGAAGAACTTCTTTGCTGTTCATTTTGCGGCAAATCACAAAACGACGTTCGCAAATTGATTGCCGGACCGGGCGTTTATATTTGCAACGAATGCATTGATATTTGTAACGAGATCATCAATGACGACGAGCAAACCGAAACGGCAACCGTCCGCAGTGCGTTGCCGAAACCGCACGAAATAAAATCATTTTTGGATGAATACGTGATCGGACAAGACGAACCGAAAAAACGTCTTTCGGTTGCGGTTTATCAGCATTACAAACGTCTCGAAATGGCAAAACGCCGCTCGGACATCGAACTTCAAAAATCGAATATTCTTCTGATCGGTCCGACCGGAACGGGAAAAACTCTGCTCGCGCAAACGATGGCGCGTATTTTGAGCGTTCCTTTCTGTATCGTGGACGCGACGAGCCTGACCGAAGCCGGATATGTCGGCGAAGATGTGGAAAATATTTTGCTTCGTCTTTTGCAGTCAGCCGGAAATGATGTCGAAAAAGCTCAGCAGGGAATTATCTACATCGACGAAATCGACAAGATTTGCCGCAAGGACGATAATCCTTCGATCACGCGCGACGTTTCGGGTGAAGGCGTTCAGCAGGCACTTTTGAAGATTTTGGAAGGAACGATCGCAAATATTCCCGTCAACGGCGGTCGTAAACATCCGCAGCAGGATTTTATACAAATCGACACGACGAATATTTTATTCATTTGCGGCGGCGCATTTATCGGTTTGGATAAGGTCGTCGATAAACGCTACCGCAATAAGTCGCTCGGATTTTCGGCGGATATTAAATCGAGCAAACAACGTCATAACGAAGCGGTTAATAAATTAGAACCTGAAGATTTGATTCATTACGGTTTGATTCCCGAATTTGTCGGTCGTCTGCCCGTTCTCGGCGCACTCAGCGAACTCGATGAAGACGCGCTCATCAAAATTTTGACCGAGCCGAAAAATGCTTTGGTCAAACAATATCAGCGGAAATTTGAATTCGACAACGTCGGTTTGAAATTTACCGAAGGCGCACTTCGCGCGATCGC
This sequence comes from Pyrinomonadaceae bacterium, assembly GCA_036833775.1. GTDB lineage: Bacteria > Acidobacteriota > Blastocatellia > Pyrinomonadales > Pyrinomonadaceae > JAJQRF01. The sequence goes on from DAITPE010000735.1 coordinate 1,064, forward strand.
TCAAGAAGCTCACAAACGTAAAGTCGGCGCGCGCGGTTTGATGATGATTATGGAAGAAATTCTGCTCGAATCGATGTATCATTTGCCGTCGGAGAAGAAAATCAAGGAAATCGTTGTGACGAAAGATATGGTCGAAAAGAAAACTCCGGTTTTCGATATTGTCGGGCGAATGGACGAAGCGGCTTAAATTTTTACAAAAAACAATTCAATTTGACCGAAGCGGAAAGGCGACTTTCCGCTTTTTTTTGAAAATATTGGAAATTTACATAAAAGATGTTTTAAAATTAGAATCTCGGGATTAATCGTCATATATAAAATGCAAAACCGGGCGGCGACAAATTTTACCGAATTATCAAATATAGAATTGCATTTATCTTTGATTTTTGAGTAAATAAATTTAAGCCCTGAATAAAATTTAGTTTCTCTTAAGTATTTCCAGATTTTATGCAAGAATTTTCAGACCAAATGCCTTCGGATATTAAGCGTTTTCCGATGGTTCCTATCCGTGATGTAGTTATTTTTCCATATACGAAAGTTGCTTTTAAGATCGGTCGTCCGAGTTCTGTCCGCGCTTTGGAACAGGCGATGACGGGCGAAAGAAATATCTTTTTGGCGACGCAGCACGACGCAACGATCGATGAACCGAATGCCGATCAGATTTACACGACCGGCACGATCGGAAGAATTTTGCAGGCGCAGCGTCAGGAAAACGGACAAATTAAGGTCGTCGTCGAAGGACGCGAGCGCGGTCAATCCGTTAGAATCGAACAAGACGGCGACGGAATGTTTTATGCGCACGTCCGCAAAGTCCAATCGATCGACGAATCGGGCTACCGAACCGACGGACTTTTGCAGAAAATTCATAATTTGGTCGAACAATTTTTACGTGTTTCGCCCGATGCTTACACGGATGCTTTACACGCATCTTTGCGCGGAATTTCGGCGGCGCAAATTGCCGATTCGATGAGTTCGCATTTGCGTATCGGCGTTGACGAAAAACAACAGCTTCTTGAAACTTTTTCGGTTCAGGAACGCTTGCAGAAGCTTTGCGAAATTCTCGAACAGGAAATCGAAAAACGCCAGCTCGACCGCACGATTCACGCGCGCACGAAAAAGCAGATGGACAAACATCAGCGCGAATATTATCTGAATGAGCAGATCAAAGCGATTCATAAAGAATTAGGACGCAAAGACGACAAAGCCGAGCTTGACGAACTAAAGAAAAAGATCGAAGAAGCCGGAATGACGCAGGAAGCGAAAGACAAGGCTTTACAGGAATTTGCGCGGCTCGAATCGATGCCGCCGATGTCTGCCGAATCGACCGTTTCGCGCACATATTTGGATTGGCTCATCAATGTTCCATGGCAGCAACGCTCGGAAGAGATAGAAGATTTGGGCGAAGCCGAACGAGTTTTGAACGAAGATCATTACGGTTTGGCGAAAATTAAAGAAAGAATTTTAG
>DAITPE010000736.1:0-2522 GCA_036833775.1 Pyrinomonadaceae bacterium
ATTTGTTGCCGATAGGCGAGAGCGCGAGTTCTTTAAAATTTACTTCTTCGTCGGCGGCTTCGAGGATTCTGCCGAGTTCGTTCGTGCCGATAAATGCATCGACTTCGGGCAATTCCTTCATCAAATCGTCACGATAGCGTTCGACCAGACAGCCCGCGACGACAACGCGTTTGGCATTGCCTTCCGCTTTCAACTGCGTCGCTTCGAGAATCGCGTCAATGCTTTCCTGTTTCGCCGATTCAATAAAACCGCACGTATTCACGACGACCGTTTCGGCTTGCGCCGCATCATTCGTGATCTCATAACCTGCTTGCTTCAATTGTCCCATCATCACCTCGGAATCGACGAGATTCTTCGGACAACCCAGACTAACAAATCCTACTTTTTTCATAAAATAAAACCAAACCAAAAGAATATCATATTTTACCGTAATTTACGGCATTTCGGCTTGCTAATGAAATAATGATTGTTTACACTTCTTGCGTTAAAATTCAAATCAAATTTCCAACAAAAAAATATGAAATCTAAAATAAATTTAATCATTTCGATCAGCATTTTGGCGTTTGTTGCTTTGGCTTGCAGCGGCAGCTTTACGACGGCAAACATCAGCAGTTTCAATTTCGGCAAAAACGATAAAGCCGATCCGCCGACGACTACTTTTGACATCAAAGATAAGATTTATGCAGTCGCAACCGTTTCAAATACGAGTTCAAAGCATAAAATGAATTTCAAAATTATCTACGAAAATGTGCAGGGCAAAACCAAAGGCGAAGAAGCCTACAAACAGGACATCGAATTTGAAGGATCGCGTCCGGTTTTTCTATATTTCAATGTTCCGGCACCCGGCGATTATAAGGTCGAAGCAACTTTGCTCGGCGAAGACGGCAAACAGATCGATCAAAAATCCGGCAGCGTTAAAGTTACCGGAAGTGCGCCCGCCGCAACAACCGATGCGCCTAAAAAAGATAATGATGCCGATGCCGACGATAAATAGATCGTTTATTTAATCGATCGAAAAAGCTGCAATATTTCCACGGAATGTTGCAGCTTTTTACTTTTTTAATCTTAATTCTCTACGCTTCGCGCCAGCATCGGGCGACCGTACCGTATAAAAGCCATGAGGCTCGTAAAAAGCCATATACAGCGTATAAAACCTATATTCAGCCGAAAAAAGCCATATTCAACGTAAAAAAGCTATATACGGCTGAAATAATCCATATACGGTGTAAAAAAGCCATATACAGTCGAAAGAGTTCATATTCAGCCGAAAAAGTTCATTTACAGTCAAAAAAGTTGAATTCAATCGAATCGATTCTATTTTTCCTTGCTTTCCAAATCTTTCAGCCAAGTTTCGATCTCTTCGACTTCTTCCGTCGATAAATTCTTTTCGCCGAAACGCACACGATTATATTTTTCGGTAATTTTTACGGCTTCGGGCATATTCAGCGCAAAAGCAAATTCGAGCGGAGTTTGATGCGCTTCGCGTTTGAAACCTTTATTCGCCAAAACTTTCTGCATCTGTTCGTAAAACAGAACGATACTTTTTTCGTTTTTGCGTCTGAGCCAATCGAAAAAGCGTTGAATCAACTGCATTTTAACGAGTTTTCGGACAAACCATATAAGATGCAGAACGCAAAGCACGAACGCGCTGACATATCCGATACCGATGCCGATCGCCCACACGCTCGTCTGCAAACCTTTTTCGCCGCGCACTTCATTCCACCATTCGGCAAGCTGTTCCTGCTTTTCGCCGAACCACGAAGTCGTTTTATTTTGATACTCAAAGAATCCATTTTTGACCGAATTCATCAGCGAACGCTGACCTTGATTGTCGTAGCCGACAAAATATTCGATCCAAAATGTTTCCAGAGCTTCGATATAATTATTAAATTTTCCGAGAATGCCCGTCGAAGAATTTGCTTCCAGATTTTGTCCTGCAAACGGTGTCGGATCGAACGGAACCCAAACATTTTCGGACGGAAAATAAACTTCGACCCAAGAATGCGCGTTACGCTGTTTGACCACGTAAATATCGGCGGTTTCGTTATATTCGCCTTGCTGAAAGCCGTTGACGATGCGCGTTGCAATGCCTTGTGTGCGCAGCATAATCGCCATCGAAGACGCAAAATATTCGCAATGACCTTCGCGGACGTTAAACAAAAAATCCGCCAAAGGTTCATCGCCGCCGACTTTTAAGTCGAGCGTGTAGTTCAACTGTGTTTGCAGATATTCTTCGACGGCTTTGGCTTTGTCGTATCGATTATTAAAGTTTTTCGTGATGTCTTCGGCTAATTTCGGTATCCGCGCATCGATCTGCGGAAGCTGTAAATAGCGTTTGTAGTCGCCCGAATAAGCATTATTGTCTTGTTTTAATTTCTGAATTTCGGGCAAACCGACATCCGACCAAACCTTATAACTGATTCTTTCCGCACCGCGCTGATTAAAGCTCAAACCGTTTTCGCTGTCGCGCAGAATGTCGGCAAAATTTCCCTGAACCACCACCGGACGCGCCAACGCGAACA
>DAITPE010000737.1:0-2513 GCA_036833775.1 Pyrinomonadaceae bacterium
CCTGCGCCCTCGCAGGCAATGAGCGCGGGTAGCGCGAACGAACTGACTTATCATTTCAAAATCTAAACTTTGCTACGCCGTTTTTCAAACGACGTTTGCCTGCGAGGGCGCAGGCGTTCCGACAAATATTGCTTTATTGTTTCGCGCTGCAAAAATATTTCAATATCCGAAAAGCTCGATTTTATTGAGAAATAACGCACGAAATAAAAAAAACGATTTTTTTTCAAAAAACAGGAAACATTTGAAAAACGCCTCCGATAATATACACAGAAAATAAAACACGCGTGGTCAAGCCAGTGGCAATTCTAATTTTTATAGGAAAATAAAAAAAACAGGAACGGAAAACAGGAGGAAATTAGAAATGTTTGGAATCGGAAAACTTTTAGGTAGTGTAGCAGGCGGATTATTAGACAAGATCGGATTGGGCAAGATCGCTCCGTTTGTTCAGATGGGTTTGAACGCGCTGACGGGCAATTGGCTCGGAGTTGCAAAAGATGTTTTCAATTTAGTTTCGAGCTTTAAGGGCAATCCGCTCGATCAGGCAGCGGGCAAACCGCCGCTCGGCGGATTCGATCAACCGGCAAATCTTTTCGCGCCGGAAAGAAGTCCGCTCAACGGAAACCGTTTGTCGCAGCTTTTCAAAGGTTTGAGCAGTTTGTTCCAAGGCTTTAAGGCTTTGAACAACGGAAACGGTTTAGGCGGATTCGGAAAAATCTTTAACGCGTTCAAAACGCTCGGCGAATTGTTTAATAACAATCAACTTTTGACGAACCGCGTTTCGATTTCGCAATACACGAACATTCAAGCTTAAGAGAGGATTTTGAAAAATGCTGCAAGGACATCAAACAATTCGTGAACAATTAGCCATCTCGCGCGACGAGTTTATGGAGATGGGACGAGTCGGAGCGATGTATTACCAGCAGGGAAATCTCGATAAAGCGCGAACGATATTTGAAGGATTAGTCGAATTAGACCCGGACAGCGCAGATGCACACTCGGCTCTCGGAGCGTTGCTGACGTTGAAACAAGAGGACGAACAGGCGATCGAACATCTCGAAGCCGCAGTTGCGCTGAATCCGCGTCAAATCGCACCGTATGTAAACTTGGGCGAGATTTTTATCCGCCAACAGCGTTTGGAAGAAGCGGTGGCAAATTTGAGAAAAGCCATCGAACTCGACCCGAACGAACGTGATTCAGGAGCAAACCGTGCGCGTGCAATGGTTTTGGGAATTTACGAGATTATTCAAGTAAATGGTCACAGTTACGAACGAATTGATCAAGAATCAAGTCAAATAAACTAAAAATAAATAAGGAGATAATACAAATATGGGAGTAGAAGCGACAACAGCTAAAGTACCGGCGGAACAACAGGCAATTTTTGACGAACAACGTCGGTTGAATTCGGAAAATCTGGCAAGCAGTATGCAGATGATGCGTATTCAGCAAGAGCAAGCTAAACAGCAGGAAGCCATTAGTATGCTCAGCAACACGATTAAAAACGCACACGATGCGAAAATGAATATCATCAACAACGCTAAAGGCTAAGGAGTAGTTTGTTAAAGACTATTTGTATAGGGGGAGTAGGTCTTTAGTAAAGCGGGCAACCGATGATGATGGAACAAGCCGGAGGCGTTTGGATTATATATCTGAATGTCTCCGGTTTGTTATTATAAAAAGCGAGGTGTTTTATGAAAAAAGTTTTGGCGGCGGCAGTTGTTTTATGGTTTTTCGCGCAGACACGACAAGCCCAGATCGGATTAAGCCCGGTGCAGGATTACATCAATAAAACGACCACGCTCAACAATATTTTAAGCAACAAACGCGCAACCGATATGAGCCAGAAAGCGATGAAAGGCAAATCGGGCGGCGCAGCAAAAGGCAAAACGGCAACGACGGCAAAAGCCGCACCGCAGCCGACGGTTTTCAAAAGTTCGGCTTCGATCCTGCCGCAAACTTTGGCAAAAGGCGGAAACAATGAAGCGAAGTTTTTTGAATCTCTGCTCGATCTTTATAAACAAACCGCCGCGAAAGACGGTTTTCCGGCAAACGATCTGGCGTATGCCGCCGAATATTTCGTCGTGAATAATTATCATATTTACAACGATTTGATGGCGTTGCCGTATGAAAAAGACCCTTGGGCAAAACGCGGCAGAGATATGGCGGAACGCTTGACGCTGATCAATCAGAAAAAGCAGTTGATGGTCACGCTTTACCAAGAACGCGCGATCTACGATCAGTTTCGTGAAACGCTCGGCGCAAATCCGCAAATTGCGAAAATGACCGACGCGCAAAAACAGGAAATGGCGGAAATGCTGGCGATCACATTCGGCGTGGCATACACGGCTTATATGAAAGGCATCAACGACGACGACGACCGAACCGCCGAAAAAGGCAGACAGCTTGCGAAACAAGGTTTGGAAAAACTGCTCGGCGTTTCCGTAGATAAAATAAAAATTTCCAACAAAGGTTTGGAACTGTAAAAAAATTCAAAAGGTGAAATTATGGGATTGAGC
>DAITPE010000738.1:0-2509 GCA_036833775.1 Pyrinomonadaceae bacterium
CCGGGCGAAGTTCCCCAAGTTACAAAAGGCGCAAGCGTTTCGGCTTTGATCTCGACAATTTTATCGAATTTCGCGTCGTCGTCGGTTTTCAAAGTCTGCCAATATTCGACGGCTTTTTGCCAATTTTCACCTTTCGGCGCGTATGGTTTGTCTTTCAAATATTCAAAAGTTTTGCTATCCGGCGCGATCAAACCGGCGCGCGCTCCGGCTTCGATGGACATATTGCAAACGGTCATTCTGCCTTCCATCGAAAGATTTTCAATTGCGCTTCCGGCGTATTCGATAACGTAGCCCGTCGCACCGTCCGTCCCGATTTCGTTAATGATTGCAAGAATTACGTCTTTTGCCGTCACGCCGAAAGGCAATTCGCCTTCGACTTTGACGAGCATATTTTTTGACTTTCTCTGCGGCAAAGTCTGCGTTGCGAGAACGTGTTCGACTTCCGAAGTTCCGATGCCGAACGCCAATGCGCCGAACGCGCCGTGCGTCGAAGTGTGCGAATCGCCGCAAACGATCGTCATTCCGGGCTGAACCAAGCCTTGCTCGGGACCGAAAACGTGAATGATTCCTTGTTCGATGCGGTCGAGATCGAAAATTTTAATACCGAAATCGGCGCAGTTTTTGCGAAGTGCTTCGACTTGTTTTTCGGCTATTTTATCGTTAAAAGGAAGATGGCGATTGATCGTCGGAATCGCGTGATCAAGCGTCGCAAAAGTCAGATCGGGACGGCGAACTTTTCGATTCGCCAGCCGCAAACCCGCAAATGCTTGCGGTGTCGTGACTTCGTGAATCAGATGCAAATCAATATAAAGAAGCGCAGGTTTTCCCGTTTCTTCATGAACAACGTGCGCGTCCCAAATTTTGTCGTAAAGCGTTTTCATAAAATTTTTTAGCCACGAATTAACACGAATCGACACGAATTTATTTTATTTCGCAGCGATATTTTTATAGAACAATTCGTTCGTGTTCAAGGCTCGATTTTCCAAAATTAAGAAGCATCGCCAATCTTAGATTTGTTGCTTTCAAATAATTTATTGTTTGAGCTTTGTGTGCTTTGGCTAAATTCTCGCTCGACTTTAATTCTAAAATAATGTTGTCTTCAACCAAAATATCAGCGATATAATCGCCTACGATTTGCCCGTGATAATAAACTTTGATCGGCACTTGTTGTTCGGCTTTGATACCATTTTCACGAAGCAAAATCATCAAAGCATTTTCGTAAACTTTTTCAAGGAATCCGTAGCCAAGTTCAGTATGAAGTTTCATCGCCAAACCGACAATCTTATAAGAAAGTTCTTTATGTAAAATTTCCATAAATTTTTAGCCACAAATTAACATAAATCTTCACGAATTTTTAACAATAAAAATAATTCGTGTCAATTCGTGCTAATTCGTGGCTAAAAAACTACGTGCATTTGCAAATTCGACCGCGTATTTTGCGACCAGATCGCCGATTTCATCAGTTTTGGCGAAATTTTCTTTGTCGTTTGAAATATCAACCGTTCGCAAACCTTCGGATAAAACTTTGTCGATCGCGTTTTCGATCGCTTCGGCTGCCGCTTCGTTTTTTGCCGTAAAACGCAAAAGCATTGCGCCGGAAGCAATTGCGCCGAGCGGATTGGCGATGTTTTTTCCGGCAATGTCGGGCGCAGAACCGTGAATGGGTTCGAATAAATCGATTTTTCCGCCGACTGTTGCCGATGCGAGCATTCCTAAACTGCCCGTAAGAACCGCCGCTTCGTCGGATAAAATATCGCCGAAAAGATTTTCGGTCAAAATTACGTCGAATCTTGTCGGATTTGTCACCAAATGCATCGCGCAAGCGTCAACAAATAAATGTTCTAATTCAATTTCGGGATAATCTTTTGCAACTTTTTCGACCGTTTCGCGCCACAAACGCGACGTTTCCAGAACATTCGCTTTATCAACCGAAGTAACTTTTCTTTTACGCAGTTTCGCCGATTCAAACGCGACTCGCGCAACTCTTTCGACTTCCGAAACAGAATAGCGCATCGTGTTAAATGCTTCAGTTTCTCCGATTTCGCGTGGCTGACCGAAATATAAACCGCCGAGAAGTTCGCGGACGATGAGCATATCGGTTCCTTCAAAAATCTCTTTGCGAAGCGGCGAAGAATCGATCAGCGCGTCGAACGCTTTTGACGGGCGAAGATTTGCAAAACCGCCGAGAAGTTGGCGAAGTTTTAAAAGTCCGATTTCGGGACGCTGTTCGGGTAAAAGATGATCGAATTCGGGCGCACCGACCGCGCCGAGCAAAACTGCGTCGGATTCCGAACACGCTTTCTGCGTTTCTTCGGGAAGCGGCGAACCCGTCGAATGAATCGCCACGCCGCCGATAAGTTGTTCGGTAAATTCGATTTGCAGTCCGTAAACTGCGGAAACTGCGGATAAAACTTTGACGGCTTCGCGTGTTACTTCAACGCCAACGCCGTCACCGGGTAAAACTGTAATTTTCATAAAAAAATTCAGAAACAACGATTTTCACAGATTA
>DAITPE010000739.1:0-2497 GCA_036833775.1 Pyrinomonadaceae bacterium
AAAATCCGAAATCGCTTTGCTCGATGACGTTCCCGGACATCCAACATCTTTGCCGAATGTTTTAGCCGGAAGCGGCACGAAATATCTCGTCACGGGCGCGAATCTTTTTATTCAACAAGCAACGACGCTTGCGCCGGGAAATGTTCCGTTTTACTGGCAATCGCCCGACGGAAGCAAGGTTTTAACGTGGGTTTCGCAGAGCAAACGCGGCGGTTACACGGAAGGCTTGACCGATTTTTATCTCGACCCTTTTTCGCTCGATCCATACACCGACAAAACGCCTTTCGAGATGTTCAATGCGGAACTTGCGGGCAAAAAAACGCCGTTGGAAATTATGGAAATCGGCGTGACCGAACTTCTAAATCGTTATAACAGTGCGAATTACAAATACGACGCGGTGATGGCGATGTATGCACACGATTTTATCGAACCGACGCACGTTTTGAATCTCGAAAAAGCGGTCAAAATGTGGAATGCGAAACACAAAGAAATCCAATTAAAGATCGCCACGCCGGACGAATTTTTAAAATATATCGAAACAAAATACGCTTCGCAGCTTCCGACTTTTAAAGGCGAATGGTCAGGACTTTGGAGCGAAGCAAAAACGCAATCGCCGCGCATTTCTGCGTTGGCGCGTTACGCGCACGACCACACGCCCGCGACCGAAACGCTCTGGAGCGCAATTGCGATGACGCGCAAAATTCCGTTTCCGGTCGGAAATTTTAACGATCTATACGACTTGAGTTTGACTTACGACGAACACAGCGGCGCGGGAAATAATGGCTGGATTCAGCTCAACAGCCGCGAACCGCTTGCAGAGCAAAATCGCCAATACGTTCGCTTTATGCACACGGCAACCGACGAAATTGATTTTCTTTTTTCTCAAGGCTTGAACTTTATCACACAACCTTCGCGCCACGACGCGCAGACCAAAGCGAAAACCGCAAACACTTGGAACGCAATTGTTTACAACGGTTTATCGTGGGCGCGAAACGATGTCGTGAAATTAAATTCACCGCAGGAAAATTTGAAAATTTCGGAAATCAAAGATTTAACGAATAATCAAAAAATCGCATTCGACATTGACGAACAAGGGCAGGCTTTATTTGTCGCAAACCAGATTCCGGCAAACGGTTACAAGATTTTCGAGATCACGACCGAAGCCGGCAGACAAATTTCAACTTTTAAAACCGACGAAAACAAACAAGAGATTTCCAACAAGAATTTTCAAATCAAATTGCGTTCGGACGGAAACGTCGAAAGCATCAAAAATTTACAGACAAACCGCGAGATCGTTAATAATAACGGCGAATTGCCGTTTAACGAATTGCTGCGCGTCGAAGGTTCTGAAGCTTCGAAAATTTCTTATCCGTTCGCGCCGAAGTTTACGGTAAAACGAGGCGAACAAATGACGCAAATTTTGGTTGAAAGAGCGCGTTCGGCGTATCCGCTGACGGTTTTGACGATTTACGACAATCTTGACTGCGTTGAAATTCACAACGAACTCGATGCTGACAAAATGCCTTTTGTCGGCGGCAACGGAAACTGGCACGATTCGTATTATTTTGCGTTTCCGCTCAATCTTTCCAAGGAAAATTTGAAATTAAAGCGCGGCGGTCAAAAATGGTTCGACACTCTTCCCGACGATTATCTTCCGGGCGCACGAACCGATGCGGTAACAACGCAGCATTTGCTCGGTTTGACCGACGGAAATTCGTCCGCGATGATCGCGCATCGTCAGGCATTTCATTGGAGTTTCGCGGGTTACGTTGATTCAAAGTTCAAACCAAAAGGCGCACCGAAAGATTTTCCGGCGATGTTTACGGGCAAATTTCCGCTTCCCGAAGCGACCGTTTATTCACGCGCCGTGCGCCGATCGAATCAAGCCGATACACACGATGTCGGCGTGATAAATATGCAAACGGTCGAGCCGAATTTGAAAGGAAATTACGTTTTCGATTACGCGATTTCGTCTGACGCTAAATTCGACGAAATAAAGGCTTGGACGCTCGGCGCAAATTTCAATTTGCCGCTCCGTGCCGAATATATCAACGATTTGCCGTCGAGCTTGAGCTACAGTTTTTTCAATTTAAACGCGCCGAATATTCAGATTGTTGACGTAAAGTCGCTGTCCGATTCGACCGTTCGCGGCGAAGTCAGCGCAACGCCGCTCGATCCGCAATTGACCAAAGTTTTCGTGATTCGTTTGCAGGAATTTGCCGGAAAAGCAACAACGGCGCAGGTTAATTTGCCCGTAAAAATCAAATCGGCGCAAGTTATGAATTTGACCGAAACGAAAGTTTTGCAGAATGTAACGAACATAAATCCTTTAACAGTTGAATTAAAGCCGTTTGAAACGAAAACGGTGAAATTTGAAATTGATTAGTAAGAAAAGGAAATTAACCGCAGATTTACGCGGATAAACGCAGATAAAAAATAATTGATGGAATGAATTTTTAAATAGTTAATTAAAAAATATCTGTGTCCATCTGTGTTT
>DAITPE010000740.1:0-2490 GCA_036833775.1 Pyrinomonadaceae bacterium
CACGACGATCTTGATCGAAACGCCCGTTTTATTATTCGGACTTTCGCCGAAATTAACATTCAAACAAAAGCTTTTGTGCGGCATCTGGCTGACGGCTTGCACATATCCGATCGTCGTGCTGGTTTTGCCTGCCGTTTTTCTCGATTCGTCGCGCACGCTTTATTTGATCGTCGCCGAAACCTTTGCGCCCGTCGGCGAATGCTTATTTTTCTGGCTCGCCTTCCGCAATAAAAATCTGCTCGAAACAAACGATTGGATTCGCTGTTTCATAGCGATTATTATTGCCAACTTAACTTCGTTCGGAATCGGCGAAATATTCAATTATTACGCGTGGTTCGGTTTGTTCAACTAAAAGTAAAAACGAATAGCCGCAAAAAAGCACAAAAAACACAAAAGAAATTTTTGCGAATTTTGCGCCTTTTTGCGGCTATTAATCTTAGAAGTTTTTTATTTCTTTTTCCTGACCAAATAAACGATTCCGCTGTGATCGTCGGTGAAAAGGAACGAATTTTCGTCCAATCTCATAATGTCGCAAGGGCGACCGTGAACCGTTTTTCCCTGCAAGAATCCGGTCATAAAATCCTGCAATTTTTTGCCTTTGCGGACAATTACCATTTTATATCCTTTCGCCAAATCTTTGTCCGTCGAGCCGTGAAGCGAAACCAGAAACGAATCTTTCAAAGCTGAATCTGAAAAGGTCGAATCGAAATAATCAAAGCCCATCGCCGACGAATGCGCGGGAAAAAACGCGTAAGATTTCGGCACATTCGCGCACGATTTTAAACGGCTCGTCGGTTTTTTCAGCTCGTTCGGTTTGGTGCGGTCGAAATAAACTTTGCCGTTCGATTGATAACACGAAGCCCAGCCGTAATCTGCGCCGTTTTTGAGCGCGTAAAAAGTTTCGTCCGGCTTATTCAAACCGAGATGATCCGAACCTTGATTCGTCGCAAAAAGATTGTCCGCAACCCATTTTACGCCGACCGCGTTGCGCAATCCTTTCGCAAAAATGCGCTGATTTTTGCCGTCCGTATCCATTTCCAAAACGGTCGCGCGAACCTTTTCTTTTTCGTCACAGGCGTTGCAGCTCGATCCGACCGAAACGTAAAGTTTGCCGTTCGGCGCAAACGCGATCGTCCGCGTCAGATGCCAGCCGCCGTATTTATAACTCAATCCGTAATCGGGAAACGTCGCCAAAGTCTGCGGTCGCGTGTCGGTCGGTTTCGTCTCATTGCGCGTGAATTTTCGGCGCGTGAGTTTGTCCGTTTCCGCCAGATAAAACCAATCCTGCCCGTTTGCATCCGTGTAAAACTGTGCGCTGTTCGGATTTTTTAAATTAGTTAAATACGGCGTGACTTTGCCGAATTTGCCCGTTTCCGCGTCGAAATCGTCGAGAATATAAACTGCACCTTTTTCATTGTCGGTCAAATTAAACATATCGGTCACGAAAATCCGACCGTCGGGCGATTTGGCGAAAAAACGAACGCGTTTCAAACCTTCAGCCGCCGGAATTATTTCGTAATCGGCGGGCAGATTTAAGTTGAAACTTTTACCGTTTTTTAACGAAATTTTATGCGGCGTAAGTTTTACTTGAGCAAAAACGGAAATCGAGAAAGCAGAAAGACAGAATAAAAAAAGTATATTTTTCATCGTTTGAAACTAATTGGAAAAGCCGGAATTTGAAAAGACTATGAAAACTTTAACCGATTTCATACAAAAAGAAAACGCGAAAATCTTTCCGCGTTTTCTTACTTCATTTTCATCGAAACTACTTCATTTTTGCCTGAATCGCTTTGATCGTTTCGAGATGTTTTTTCAGCGTCGGCAGAGTTTTAGCGGCAAACGCTTTGACATTCGGATCGGTCGAGTTTTTGGCTTTATCTTCAAACATTTCAACGTCTTCTTCGTGATCGTCAACCATCGCATCAACATAAGTTTTGTCAAAATCCGCGCCCGTCGCTTTGTTCAGATCATCCATTAAAGATTTCTGGCTCGAATTGACTTCGGTCGGTAAAACGATATTATTTTTTGCCGCCAAATCTTTTAATTCAGTATTCGCTTTCGTGTGATCCGTGACCATCATTTGCGCGAATTTTTTAACTTCGGCGTTGGTTGCTTTGCTTGCCGCCAATTTTCCAAGTTCGACTTCCGCCATTCCGCCCTGCGCCGCCGTTGTCCAGAAATTATCCTGCACGACGGCTGAATTGCTGTTTACGCCATTCGGATTCATATTCGTGCTGACCGTCGAATTTGAATTCGTGTTCATATTCGCATTTGTCGTGTTGCGAGCCGTGTTCGGTGTATTTTGATTTCCATTGCCGCAACCGCTCAAAAGCATCGCCGCGCTCATTCCTAAAATTGCTAATTTTTTCATAAAAATCTCCTCAAAGAATCTAAGTTTGACGAATTTTCCTTTTGGCTGAAAATCCGCCGAAATTTTTTCAAACGAAATCTAATCTTTCTGTATGATTTCGAGTCAAAAAACTTTTAATT
>DAITPE010000741.1:0-2489 GCA_036833775.1 Pyrinomonadaceae bacterium
AACGGGGGGAACATATTTTAACTCAATCCGAGTATTAAATTTTTATAACAGATTCACTTTTTTTTCAACTAATTTACGAAAGAATCGGACAAAATTTCAATACTTTTTCTAATTTCGACTCAAAAACTTTAGGTCTTGACGAATAAGGTTAAATATATTTGCATAATTCTTCCAAATATATCGTTTCCAAGCAAAAATTTATTTTTCAATTCAGAAAAAATCGATTTGAAAAAGTTTCGTGTGTTTTCATTCCTTATCATTATCAAATCTCGTTTTTATGACGAATTTTTACAAAAAAATGTTGACTATTCCGCGCCCAAAAATGTTTAATATATTTGAGGTATAATTACCGCGTTTCTCAACCGTCTGCCGAAAAAGTCTTTCAATGAATCCCCCCAAAAAACTCTTAGCAATTCTGCTGATCATCCAATTCTATTTTTGCTTCGCCGAATGCCGCAACGCGTTCGGGCAATATAGTTTTGACTCATGGACAACGGACAATGGATTGCCGCAAAACGGAATACGAGAAATCACACAAACGCCTGACGGTTATTTATGGTTTACAACCTTTGACGGTTTGGTTCGTTTCGACGGCGTAAAATTTACGACCTTCGGCAAAGGCACGACCAAAGGAATCATCAACAACCGCTTCACCGGAATCTTCTGCGATAAAGACGGAACGATCTACGCTTCGACAATGGAAGACGGAACTCTGACCATTTATAAAAGCGGAATCTTCACTTCTTATACTTCCGATCAAGTTCCCGACCGCTATGTAAAATATTTCAAATACGACGAAAACGGCGAGCTTGTTGTTTTAACCGACACGGGCGAACACGATTCGGAAACTTGGTATTATCTGCGCGGCGGAAAATTCGTTTTTAAGGAAAAATTTAAAAAAGCCGATGTAAAGATAAATTATCACGGAAAGACCGGCGCAATTTGGAAAATATCGGCAAACGAGATAATCGAAGAGCGAGACGGAAATTCTACCGTTTATGCGCACAAATACGAGAATTTCGATTCGACAATCGTCAATTTTGAAGACAGCAACGGTGCGTTATGGGTCGGCGGAGACTCTTTGACTCGCCTAAAAAACGGCAAAACTGAAACTTTTGGCACAAAAGAAGGATTTCCTTTGGATTCTTATTTTCATTCATTTTGGGAAGAAGATGACGGCAGTATCTGGTTCGCAAACGGCGGCAGAACGAATCCCGGACTCGGTTTGGTCAGATACAAAGACGGTAAATTTACGAGCTTCGGAAAAGAATCCGGGCTTTCAGATACAAGCATTTACAAGATTTTCAAAGACCGTGAAGGAACTGTTTGGATCGCTACGAACAAAGGATTGAACCGTCTGCGAAAAAATATCATCACGGGTTACAGTACGCAAAACGGTTTGCGGACAGCGGAAACTTACCCGATTTTTCGCAACGGCAAAGATGAAATTTGGGTCGGCACGATCAAAGGCTTGTCAGTTTTTCGAAACGGACATTTTGAAGATGTAGATTTTGTGCAAACAGGCAAAATAAACTCCAAAACTGATATTTGGCGAAACCGCGAAATGTCGATCCAAGCTCTGTTTGAAGATTCAAACGGGAAAATGTGGATCGGCGTCGCAGGCGGGATTTATACGGCGCAGAACGGCGAAGTCGAACTCGTCGAAAGTTCCGAAGGACATCACACGAGTGCTTTTTATCAAGATAAAAACGGAATCGTTTGGGCGGCGACGAGCAAAGGAATCTTGCGTTTCAACAATTACAAACTCGAAAATTTTTATTCCGTCAAAGACGGTTTGCCGAATGAATTTATGACCTCTGTCTTTGAAGATTCCAAGGGCAGATTATGGTTCGGCGGGTTCGGCGGGTTGTCGGAGTTTAAGGACGGAAATTTCGTAAATTACACAAATAAAGAAGGACTTGCAGGAAATTATGTCCGCTCGATCTATGAAGATAAAGACCAAACGCTTTGGATCGGAACTTACGATGAAGGTTTAAGTCGTTTTAAAGACGGATTATTCACCAATTACAAAGCCGAAAACGGTTTGTATAACAACGGCGTTTTTGCAATTCGTGAAGATGCGCGCGGTTATTTTTGGATTTCCTCAAATCGCGGAATTTACCGCGTCAGCCGTCAGGAATTAAACGATTTTGCCGACGGAAAAATAAGTAAGATCACGAGCGTCGGTTACGGCAAACAAGACGGAATGCTCAACAACGAATGCAACGGCGGCAGACAGCCGGCGAGCATTACGGACGCGGACGGAAATTTTTGGTTTCCGACGCAAGACGGCGTGGCGATCGTTAATCCTTCGATCGAAACTTTCAATTCGCTTGCGCCGTCCGTGGTCATCGAATCCGTCACGGTCGAACGACAAAACGCTGACATTATCGACGGATTAAAGGTCGAACCCGGACTGAAAAATATCGAAATAAATTTTACCGGAATCAGTTTGATCAAATCTGAGCAGATAAAATTCAAATACAAAC
>DAITPE010000742.1:0-2488 GCA_036833775.1 Pyrinomonadaceae bacterium
GAAAACTTTTGAACTTGCCTGTGGAAAAAACTGTGGAAAACTTTTTAAGTGAAATAAAAGATAAATTTAAGAAATCGCCGCTTTTTTCCGAATTGAAAAATGCTTGTGCAAAACGACCGAAATTTCACTGAAAAAAAAGTGAAAATTATTTTTCAAAGGCGAAAAAAAATATGGAATTACCTCAAAATAAGCAAAAAAATCATGAAATTCGGGTTTTAAAGTTAAAAAATTCGTGTAAGATATGGATTACTTTTGAAAGAAAACTGCCCCGAAGTGAAACTTAAAAAGAAAATAATTTCGCCGTTAGACCGAAATATAAGAGTTTTGATTTTTTCAGCTCTGATATTCGGTTTTTTGTTTAGTATAAATGTTTCCGCGCAATATCGGTTCGATTCTTTTACGACCGACAACGGCTTGCCGCAAAACGGTGTGCGCGGAATCGGACAAACGCCTGACGGTTATTTATGGTTTACGACCTTTGACGGTTTGGTGCGTTTTGACGGGATAAAATTCAATATTTTCGACAAAAATAATACGAAAGAGATCGTCAGTAACCGCTTTTCTTATCTCAATATTTTGCCCGACGGAATGTTGATCGCCGCGACCGAAGACAGCGGAATCGTTACTTATCAAAACGAAGTTTTCAAATCTTATACAACCAAAGACGGCTTACCGAGTAATCTGATTCAAGATTTTTCGAGAAATCGTTTCGGTGAGTTTTATATCGCTTCGACGGCAGGAAATTTTTATTTTCGCAAAGACAGTTTTCCGTCTGTTCCCGAATCCGAAAACCCAAACAGCGGTTATATTTATTTGGCGGCATCGAAAAATTTATGGTTTTTTGATGCAAACGGCTTGCGCCAGTTTTCGCCTGACGGAAACGAAACTTTTTATCCTTTGAAACTCGAATTTTACAATAATTATTTCAGCGGAGCCGAACTTTTTGAAGACAAAGCGGAAAATCTCTGGTTTGGCGATCTCAACGGCGTTTACAGTTTAAAAGACGGGAAAATCACGAAATACGGCGAAAAAGAAGGCGTTCCGCCGCGTGTGGTTTTGCGTCCGATGATCGAAGAAAACGACGGAAGCATTTGGTTTGCGTCCGCGCTTCCGTGGCTCGAAGGTGTTGGAATTGCGAGATTTAAAGACGGAAAATTTACGATTTACGGGAAAAATGCCGGATTGTCGAGCAATTTTGTCGCGAATCTTTTCAAAGACCGTGAAGGAACGATCTGGGTGACGACCGATAAAGGTTTGAATCGTTTGCAAAAACAGTTTGTCAAAACATTTTCGACCTCTGACGGATTGCTTTACAACGAAGTTTATCCGCTTCTTCAAAGCCGCGACGGAAGCATTTATGCCGGAACGATCAAAGGGTTGAGTCGGTTTCGTGACGGAAAATTTGAGAATTTCAATCTCAAAAATCAGAAAGGCGATGCGGTTTCCGTCAGCTCGCTTTACGAAGATAAAAACGGTCGTTTATGGATCGGCGCGGTCGGCGATCTGCATATTTTTGAAAACGGCGTTTTGAAAACCGTTCCCGAACTTTTCAAAAAAACGGTTTGGGCGATCAAAAACGACAATGAAGGAAATATTTGGGTGGCTTCGGAAAAAGGTTTATTCAAATTTCAAAACGACAAAATCGCCGCGACTTTTACGACTGCCGACGGACTGCCGAGCGACGACGTGAAATTCTTTCTGCAAGACAAAAAAGGCACGCTTTGGTTCGGAACTTACGGCGGAATTGCAAAGTTTGAAAACGGGAAGTTTACGAAGTTCACTGAAGCAGACGGTTTGGCAAGCAACCGCGTTCGCACGATTTACGAAGATGCGGACGGAACTTTTTGGATCGGAACTTACGACGGCGGTTTGTCGCGTTTTCGTGACGGGAAGTTTTTTAATTTTACGATGGCTGACGGGCTTTTCAGCAACGGCGTTTTTCAAATCTTTGAAGACAAAAAACAGAATTTTTGGATTAGCTGCAACAAGGGAATTTTTCGTGTCGCCAAACAAGAATTGGAAGATTTTGCAGCCGGCAAAATTGCGAAAGTTAATTCTGTTTCTTATGGTAAACAAGACGGAATGCTGAATGCCGAAGCGAACGGCGGACGACAACCGGCGGGAATTGCAACTGATGACGGAAAATTTTGGTTTCCGACGCAGGACGGAACTGCCGTTGTCGATCCGAACGAAGTTTCGGTCAATCCGAATCCGCCGCCCGTGAAGATTGAAAGCGTTTTGGTCGAAAAGCGAAACGTCGATTTTGCCGACGGAATTTCGATCGGCGCGAACAACGAAAATCTCGAAATCCGCTATACGGGAATCAGTTTTATCAAGCCCGAACAAGTTAAATTTCGTTACCGAATCGAAGGTTTGGACGACGATTGGACGGAAATCGGAAACATTCGTGAAGTTTATTTTCCGACGCTTCCGGCGGGCGATTTTGTTTTTCACGTGATCGCCGCAAATTCCGATGGGGTTTGGAACG
>DAITPE010000743.1:0-2480 GCA_036833775.1 Pyrinomonadaceae bacterium
CACATCGAGAATCGAATGCACGGCTTCATCGCCGCCAACTCCCAAAATAGCCGCACCCAAAATCTTTTTCGTTTCAGCGTCAACGCAAATTTTCATCAAACCTTCGGATTCGCCTTTTTCCACGGCGCGGCTGACGCGCGACATCGGGCGTTTTCCGACAAGCAAATTTCGTCCCGTTTTGATTGCTTCGCGTTCGGTCATTCCGACTCTTCCCAAAGGCGGATCGATGAACAAACCATAAGTTAAAATCCGGTCGCTCAATCGGCGTTTGCCGCCTGCGAGCAGATTCGCCGCAACAATTTCCGCGTCGTTCCACGAAGTGTGCGTAAAAGCTCCGCGACCATTGCAGTCGCCGACGGCATAAACGCCGGAAACGTTTGTCTGCAATTCATCGTCAACTATAATATAGCCGCGCTCGTCGCATTTGATTCCTGCTGATTTAAGTCCGAGATCGTCGGTATTCGGTACGCGTCCCGTTGCAAGCAAAACGTGCGAACCGGAAATTTGCGGTTCGCCGCTCGCACAGTCAACGTGTGCAATTATTTTGTCGCCGTTTTTTGAAAAACTGATGCATTTAGAATTCAGACGAATTTCGATGTCTTCTTTCTTAAGAATATTCTTGATTGCGTCCGAAATATCTTCATCCTCACGCGAAATCAGCCGTTCGCCCATTTCGATGATCGTTACTTTGCTTCCGAAACGGCGAAACATTTGCCCAAATTCAAGTCCGATATAACTTCCGCCGACGATGATAAGATGTTCGGGCAAAAAATCGATGTCCAGCAAGGTTGAATTTGTGAAATATTCGATTTGATCAATTCCTTCGAGATTCGGCACTGCTGCACGTCCGCCGACATTTATGAAAATATTCTCGGCAGTTAAACTTTCATCGCCGATTGCAATCGTTTTTGGTGCCGTAAATCGTGCTTGTCCTTCAAAAACTGTGCAGTTTGTCATGCCTTTTATCCAATTTTCCAAACCGTTTCGCGAATCGGCGACGATGCGGTCTTTACGTTCTTTCACGCGCCGCATATTGACCGAAACATCGCCGGAAATTTCGACTCCGTAATCTGATGCGCGCCGTGCAAGGTGCGCGGCATACGCACTCGCGACCATTGCTTTTGTAGGTGTACAACCCGTATTAACGCAAGTTCCGCCGAAAAGTTTGCGCTCGATGAAAGCGACAGATTTTCCTGCGTCGGTAAATTTCCCTGCCAAAAACGGACCGGCTTGTCCCGCGCCGATGATGATCGCATCAAATTTTTTGCTCATAACATTTCACGATAGACGAAGTTTCGACGAATTTCTAATTTCAATTGCCGAAACTTTTGTCTATCGTATAAAACTTTTGCTTGAAGCTGTTTAACCTCTAAATTTAGCAGCAATTTCGGCGACGCGTTTTCCTTGAAACTTTGCTGCCGCGAGCGCGGTTTCGTCCGGGTCTAGCTGTGCATTGTTCGACGTAAACGATGCGCCGTAGGGATTTCCCGCTTGAAATTGAATTGGATCGGCGTAACCCGGCGCGACAATAATCATATTCCAGTGATAAAAAACTGTATTGAGCGACAAAATTGTCGCTTCTTGTCCGCCGTGCGCGGTCGCGGTCGTCGTAAACGAAGAGCCGATCTTGTCGGTCAACGCGCCTTTTGCCCAGAGCGCGCCGGTTTGATCGATAAAATTTTTGAGCTGCGCCGAAGGCTGTCCGTAACGCGTCGGCGTTCCGAAAATGATTGCGTCCGCCCAAATCAGATCGTCGTTCGTTGCTTCCTTAATTTCATTGGTCCCTTCGACATGTTCTTTCCACGCCGGATTATTGCCGTAAACCTCAAACGGTGCGGTTTCTTTGACTTTTAAAAGTCTGGTTTCCGCACCCGCTGATTTTGCGCCTTCCTCGACCGCCGCCGCCAGATTGTGCGTCGTTCCCGTTTGACTGTAATAAATAATTGCTACTTTTGCCATAAATAATTTTCTCCTTTGTAACTTAAATTGTCTCTTAATAAACTCTTAACCGATAAATCAAGATTAGCGCGAATCTCTCTATTTGAAAACATTTTTTTAAGCCGCTTGATTCATCGCCCGAAACGCTGCAAAAAATATCAATACACACGGCAGCAAACAAGCGAGCAGTGTGAAGTTGATAAATAATAAAGCTCCCGCAACTGCGCCGACTAAAAATCCTGCTAAAACTGTGCCGACTTTGCCGATTCGCGCACTAATTTCCGCGCCGCTCTCTTTGTTGGCATCCGAACTGAAAACTCCGAAAATGCGTTTTGTCAGATCGATCGAAAACTGCGTGACATTTCCGGTCATCACCGTCGTCATCGTCATTTTCGGCAAATGAAGTTTCATAAACGCGTTTTGAATTGCCATTGCCAAAACGCCGATTCCGCCCGCGATCAGCACCTGATTTTCACTCATTTTGATGCTCGATTCCGGTTGAAAATAATATCCGACAACGGCGAACAACAAAAGAAAAAAAG
>DAITPE010000744.1:0-2473 GCA_036833775.1 Pyrinomonadaceae bacterium
AATTCTCTTTTTCAACTTCGAGGGCTTTTTGTAAGTCCGCTTGAGCCAATTTGGTTTGACCTTGTTTTTTATAAACATCGGCACGACGGCGAAATCCGTTTGCCCAGAGCGGGTAAATCTCGATCACTTTTGTGTAATCTTTTAACGCTAAATCGAGATTACCTTTAAAGAAATAAATCTCGCCTCTATTGAAATAATAAACGCCGTTTTTATCCGATAAAGAAATCGCCTGCGTCAAATCCTGCAATGCCAGATCGTGTTTTCCCTTGTACAGATATGCTAATCCTCTGGCACTGTATGCATTTAATAATTTGGAATCAAACTCTATTGCTTTGCTGAAATTTTTGATCGCCGTATCAAAATCTCTTTTTTCATAATAAATTCGTCCGAGATTGAAGAAAACTACCGAATGCGGCGAGATTTCCAAAGCCTTGTTGTAATCCGAAATTGCCAGATCATTCTTTTTTAATAGATTGTAGGAATTTCCACGGTTAATAAAAATTCTCACTTCCGCTGGATTTAACGAAGCCGCTTGATTAAAGTCTTCGACTGCCTTTGCATAATCACCTTTTGACTGAAATGCCAAACCGCGATTCATTAAAAACTCTGCCCGCCGTTTTTCCGGCAAACTGTTTCCTTTTTCTATTGCCGCATCGAAATCTTTGATTGCCGAATCATAGTCTTTTTCGAGCAGATAAGCCGTTCCGCGATTGTAGTAAAGTTCAGGCGATTTTGTGTAAATATTTATCGCTTTGCTGTAATTTTCGATCGCCGTTTTATAGTCGCTGCGATTGAATGACGTAGTTCCTGCATTGATAAATTCCTGAACTTTAACAAGTTCTTCACGGCTTTGTGCAAAGGCTGGCTGTGAGTAAAACAATGCAATTAAAATCAGTTGTAAGATGTAATATTCTTTCTTCATAATTTCCTATAAACTAACCTAAAATATCGTCAACCGCGATTTTTATTTCTGCAAAAACGGTCGATTCGGCAATGTCGCCGCGATGCAGGATTTTTACTAATCTGTAACCGTTTTTTGTCGGCTGCGTGTGAATTTCAATGCGTTCGTTTTCGAGATCGATCAGCCACGCTTCTTCGATTCCGTTCGCGGCATAGCGCGGAAATTTGATGTCGCGGTCAAATTTCACGGTCGAATCGGCAACTTCGATCGTCAATAAAACATCGGCGGCTTTGACATCGGTTTGACGGTAAAAATCTTCACGTCTTCGCAGAATACAAACGTCCGGCTGCGGTTCGCTGAAATCATCTAAAATGATTGGATTTTGCGAGCGAACGATATATTGCCGTTGTGAAACGCTGATCAGCCATTCCACTAAAAAATCAACTAATGATGCGTGTCTTTTTCCGATTGGCGACATTTCGATAAATTCTCCTTCCCAAAGTTCGATTCGTTCTTCGGGCTTGAAAACTCCTTGTTTGATAAAATCGTGATATTCTTTGACCGAAAATTTTCGACGCGGCAATGTTGCGGTATAGCTTGTCATCGTTTCACCTCTCAGATTTTTTCTGCTTTCAATTTTCCGTCAATTTCACGCAAACGGCAAAGCGGCGTGTAAAAATCGTGATAAAAAAGGCACATCCAATTTTCCCGAATTGCTTGAGGCAATATTTCTTTCTTGAATTTCAAGGTTTCCGTCGGAAAAAGATCATAACCCATGATCCACGGCAAAGCTAAATGATGCGCGGTCGGAATGAGATCGGCAAAACCGTAAAGCGATTCGCCGCCACGCTCCAATTTCCACGTCTGCATCGTTTCGGAATGTCCGCGAATCGTTTGCAAAGTCAGACCTTCGACGGCTTCGTAAACGTCGTCTTTTAATTCCAATTGTCCCGAATCTACAAGCGGTTTCCAATTTTCGGATAAATAACTTGCACGATCGCGTTCGTGCGGGTTTTCGGCGTGGTTAAATTCGGATTTTGAAACGAAATATCGTGCGTTCGGAAATTGTGGAATTGGTTTTTGGTCTTTGGTTTTTGGATTTTGGTTTTCGACTTCTTTTAATTTGGAATCTGGAATTTGAAATCTGAAATCTGAAATTGTATTTCCGCCTGCGTGATCGAAATGCAGATGTGTGTTGATGACGATCGTGATGTCTTCGGGCTTGCAGTTCGTTTTTTCAAAAAGGGTTTCGGCAAACGGTTTCGTGCGAAAAATGCCATACATCTGCGTTTGTTTTTCCGTCCATTTTTCGCCGATTCCTGTTTCGATGAGAATTTTCTCTTTTCCGGTGTCGATAAAAACGCAATTCATTTGCATCTTGATTCGATTAAATTCGTCCGGCGGACAAACTCTCTCCCACACGACGCGCGGCACAACGCCGAACATCGCGCCGCCGTCTAAACGAAATTCGCTGTCGGGAATAATTTCAAATCTGTAATCGCGTAAGATCATTGCAATTCCAATTGTAAAAAGAAAATGGCTGATTGTCTTTTCAACAATCAGCCATTTTTC
>DAITPE010000745.1:0-2469 GCA_036833775.1 Pyrinomonadaceae bacterium
CAAAATCGTGATTTAGATGAAAGTTGATATATCAAACAAAAAATCTATCAGTTATCAGTTATTCTGAAGTAAATTTATTATTCACAATATTTTTCGTTTCTTTCGTTCATTTCGCAGGCAAATAAAAATCGCGTTCTCTCGTTAAAGAAAACGCGAATCAAAAACAAACTTTATGATAAAAACTACGGACGATTTTGGTCAACCGCCGCCGGCGTATCTCTCTGCGTTCCATTTGTCGCCGTAAAAAGCGTCGCGCCGAAAAAGACGAGTGCCGTAATAATTCCGAATGCCGCGATACAAATCAAAGCCCACATCGTGCCGCGATACGCTTTGCCCGTATCTTCTCTGACTATTTTCTGTTCTCCGTCGGGAGTCGTAATTGCCATCTTTGCCATATTATTTTATTCTCCTGAATATTTTCCGTAACTTCTGCCGTCTAATTTGCAACGAATATGCCAAACGGCAAAACGCCGATGTTTATTGACTTAGAATAAACATCGGCGAATTTCTCGTATCGTAACGAAACGCGTTTTGTGAATGTTTTTAATACAGTTTTTGAAACAACGATTGACACGGATTAGCACGGATTTTTATATAGAAACCACAATTGAACCGTTTTTATAAAATCTGTGAAAATCTGCGTTAATCGTTGTTTCAAAATTAAGGCTTTTTCCCTTCAACCCAAGTCGGCACGAAGTTTGAATTTATCAGCCATTGAACAGGCGCGACCATCGAATTTATCGAGCGCGTCATATGCACGAAATCGATCGTTTTTACTTCGTCGCTCGCGTGATGATAATCGGTGTGCAGACCGAAACTCGAAACCGTGTGCGCGATAATTCCCTGTCGTGCGAGCGTGTAATTGTCCGAACGCTGAAAGAAATTCTCTTCAGGATGCGGGTCTTGCACCAATTTCGCACCGCGTTTTGCGAGTTCCGCACCGAGATTCGAACGTTCGTAACCCGTCAGCCAAAGTTCTTCGGGTTTTACTTTAGAATCGGGACGACCGATCATTTCAAATTCGAGATTTGCGACCAATTTTTCTTTCGGAAACGGCAGATTATTGACGAAATAATTCGCGCCGTATCCGCCCGCTTCTTCGCTGCCAAAACAGACGAAATAAACGGTTCGCTTAGGCTTTTTACCGCTTGCCAAAACTCTCGCAAGCTCCAAAACCGCGACCGAACCCGAAGCGTCGTCGTCTGCGCCGTTAAAGATTTTGTCGTCGCCTTCCGCGTTCGGTCGAACGCCGAGATGATCTAAATGCGAAGTTAAAAGAATAACTTCCGCCGACAATTTCGGATCGCTTCCCGTGATTTTTCCCATCGCGTTCCACGTCGCGCCTTTTTGCGGTTCGGTGAATGTGCCGCGCATTTCGATCTTCGTGCCGTCCGCGAGCTTCGACAAAGCTTCCGTTCCGCTTTTCGTCGTCGCCGCCAAACTTCCGCGCCGTCCGAGCGCGGGTTTGCGTCCGGTGATTTCCTTCCAATCGTCAGTGAAACGCTTGTTTTCACTCATAAAAACGGCAACTGCGCCGTCGCGGAAAAATTGTCCGAGACTTTCCTGCAAAGAACTGAATTCGGCGTTTTCGTCGATCATAAAAAACACAACCGCGCCGCTTTTCGCCTTTTCGCCGACCTTTAATTTTTGCAATTCACCGACAATGTCTTTATTTGAGATCGAGAAAAACGCGAAATCTTTATCCATCGTAAATGAATTTCCCAGATCACCCGAAACATTCATCGACTGCAAATAACTTCTGCCCGGAACTTCGACGGTTTGCACGTAAGTCTGTTTGCCGTCAGCATCTTTTTCGCCCGCCGGTTCAAGCCCGAACTGCATAAACTGCGAACCGATATATTCCGCCGCAATTCGTTCAAACATCGTCCCGCTGCCGCGTCCCTGCATTGCGTCGCCCGCGAGAAAATTCATCTGCGCGCGCACATTTTTTTCTTCGACGAGCGATTTCTGCGCCTTTTGTGCAAATACGCTAAAGTTTGCCAACAGCAGAAACGCCGTCACCGCTACCCATTTTTTGATGTAAATATTTTTCATTTTATTTTATGATTGCGTATAAAAATCAAAGACAACAAACGCGCAAATTGCAATATTAGTTTCAAAACGTCCTTTTTTCTACCCGAACAGGTGGTGCAATTAACCGAGTTTTCGGCGTAAACTTTTATTTTTTAAGGAGAAAATCATTATGAAAAATCGCAAATTTTACACATTGACGGCAATTTTATTGAGCATTTTATTTATCGGTTTCGCGCAAACGGCACAAGCGCAAAAAACCGCAAGCACGATGAAGATAAAACTGTTCTTTCCGAAGGACGACACGAACGGCGAGATCGAACTCGTCAAGGTCGAACGCACTGTAAAAAAAACGAGCGCGGTTGCCGACGCTACGCTTCGTGAATTGCTGAAAGGCGTAAACGAAGACGAAAAGAAACTGAATTTGATCTCGACTTA
>DAITPE010000746.1:0-2463 GCA_036833775.1 Pyrinomonadaceae bacterium
CGGCGGGAACGGTTTCGGTCGATTATGCGACAAACGGCGGAACGGCGATTCCGATCACGGATTACACGCCTGTTTCGGGAACTTTAGTCTTTGCCGACGGCGAAACGGCGAAAACTTTTAACGTCAGTTTGGCGGACGATCAAACGCCCGAACCGGCGGAAATGGTCAATCTCGTTTTGTCGAATCCGAACGGCGGCGCGACGCTCGGAAATCCTTCGGTCGCGGTTTTGAATATCAATGACAACGACAACGGCGCGCTTTTGTCGCTCGCGGGTTCGGTCGTCACTTCTGCGGATCATACACCGATTCCGAATGTCTTGATGACGCTGCAAGGCTCGCAAACAGCGACGACGACGACCGATGCAAGCGGCAGATATTCTTTCACGAATCTCGCGCCGAACGGAAATTATTCGGTCACACCGTCCGCGCTCGGGTTTACTTTTAACCCGCCGAGTCAGCAGTTTATAAATTACACGACGAGCGATTTGGGTGTGAATTTTACCGCCGATGCCGCGCCTTCGCGTCAACTTAAGATTATCGGCGGAAATGCCGCGCCGGGACAAAATGTTTCGGCAACGGTCGAATTAGTCGCGCAAGGCGATGAAAATTCGGTCGGTTTTTCGCTCAATTTCGATCAAAACGTTTTGAGTAATCCGCAGGTTTCGCTCGGCGCGGACGCGCTTTCCGCAACGCTTTTCGCGAATAATTCGCAAAGCGGAAAAGTCGGCGTTTTGCTCGGAATGCCTGCCGGACAAGCTTTTGCGGTCGGCACGAAATCAATTGTCACGATTACGTTCAACACCGCGCCGAATTTGCTTTACAGTTCGCCGATCACATTCGGCGACGTTCCGATCGCGCGTGAAGTTTCGAGCGTCAATGCCGACGTTTTGACGGCGAATTATCTGAACGGCGCGGTGACTTTTGCACAAGGTTTTGAAGCCGATGTCGCGCCGCGACCGACGGGCAGCGGAAACGGCAGCGTGACGGTTGCGGATTTTACGCAAGTCGGGCGTTTCGTTTCGGGTTTGGACACGGTGAATCCGAATTTCAACGAATTTCAACGCGCCGATTGTGCGCCGCGAATTTCGCTCGGAAACGGTTCGATCACCGTTTCGGATTTCACGCAGGCAGGACGTTACGCGTCGGGTTTGGACGTTGTAAATCCGGCGGGCGGAAATGCCGTTCCGGGTTTTGCGAGCGTTTTTATCGACGCGAAAGATAAATCCGATTTGCTTTTAGTGCCGACCGTCGTCCGCGTTCAAAATGTCACGGCTTCGGCGGGTTCGCAGGTCGTCGTTTCGATTTTGACCGACGCGCAAGGCACAGAAAACGGTTTCGGTTTTACGCTCAATTACGATTCCGCAAAACTTGCAAATCCGCTCGTTTTGCGCGGAACTGACACGCAAAGCGCGACTTTGATTCCGAACACGACGCAGACGGGCAAAGCCGCCGTCGTTTTGGCGATGCCTTTCGGTCAAGCGATCGCGGCGGGAACGCGTCAGCTTGTCACCGTTCGATTCGACATCAAACCGAACGCGCCGAGCGGTTTAACGCAACTTGTTTTCGGCGATTCGCCCGCGTTTCGTGAAGTTTCGGACATCGACGCGAATGTTCTCGATTCGAGTTTTGTTGACGGTGCGATCAATATTCTTTCACCGACGGCGGCTTCGGTTTCGGTCGGCGGAAAGGTTTTCGACGCAAACGGCAACGCGCTTGCGAATGCAAAAGTTTTTGCCGTCAGATCAAACGGCGAAATGCGGACAATTTCGACGAATTCGTACGGTTATTTCAGATTCGACGCGATGAATGCGGGCGAAACTTACACGTTCGGCGTGAAGCATAAAAATCTGCAATTCGCACAAAAAACGCTTTCGATCTTTGAAGTGGTCGAAGATTTGAATTTCACGGCGAACCCCGATTGAAAGATTCGTAAGCGTTTTTAATCCGTTATTCAGAAGGTTTGCGTTTTTCTTGAAGACGCAACTCTGAGTTTTCTTTTTTCGCTGTTTGCCCGAACAAATGTCAAAACGTCAATTGTTCATTGTCGAAGGAAAACTGCTCGTTGAGATAGGAAAATGAAAGGTTTTAAAAGGGAAACGAATGGTTTCCCTTTTCAGAAAAACGATAGAAAAACCGCCGATTCGGGTAGTTTTTTTCGATTTAGAAATCAATACAATAATTTCGATGATCCATTACGGCAGAATTCGCGGAAAATATTGTCCGCTTTGTAAAACCAGAATTAAGCCGATGAACATACGCTGCCGTTATTGCGGTGATTATGTTTTAGGAATTTCCCACATTTTTTTGCTCTTCTTTTTTGCGCTTCTGCTGTTGTTAATTGTGCGTTTTCAGTAGTTTATGTGCATCAATAGTAGAAAACAGAAGATAGGTTTTTACAGTTTTTCTTTGCGGACTTTGCGCCTTTGCGTGCAATTTAATGATCGAATTATACGTTTTTCAACT
>DAITPE010000747.1:0-2453 GCA_036833775.1 Pyrinomonadaceae bacterium
AAATATTGCGCCGGATACAATTATGACGACGCGACGATCTACGGATTTTCGCACACGCATTTTTCGGGCACGGGACATTCCGATCTCGGTGATTTTTTGATTATGCCGACGGTCGGCGAACTGAATCTCGAACCGGGAACAAAGGAAAATCCGAAAAGCGGTTTCCGTTCGGCGTTTTCACACTCGACCGAAGTTGCCGAGCCGAATTATTACAAAGTTTTGCTTGAAGACGATCAAATTTTAGCCGAAATGACCGCGACAACTCGCGTCGGATTTCATCAATATACGTTTCCCGAAAGCGACAATGCGCACATTATTCTCGATCTGATGCACGGAATTTATAATTACGACGACAAAAACGTCTGGACTTTTGTGCGTGTCGAAAACGATCACACGATCGTCGGTTATCGACAGACGAACGGCTGGGCGCGAACGCGAACCGTTTATTTTGCGATGACGTTTTCCAAGCCGTTTAAGAATTACGGTTTCAAAAACTACGAGAAAAAAGATTATCAGGGATTCTGGCGCAAATTCGATCAGACGAAAAATTTTCCCGAAGCCGCCGGAAAACAGATTCGCGCATATTTCGATTTCGATACGAAAAAAGACGAAAAAGTTCAGATAAAATTCGCGCTTTCGCCCGTTTCGACCGAAGGTGCAATGGCGAATCTAAAACTCGAAACGCCCGATTGGAATTTCGAAAAAGTAAAAACCGAAGGGCAAGACGCGTGGAACAAAGAACTCGGAAAGATTGCCGTCACTTCAGATAACAAAGACGATCTCGTCAATTTTTACACGGCGATGTATCACACTTTTTTGTCGCCGACGGTTTATATGGATGCGGACGGGAAATATAAAGGTCTCGATCAAAACGTCCACGAAGCGAAAAATTTTACCAATTACACGACCTTTTCGCTGTGGGACACTTATCGCGCTTTGCATCCGTTTTTCAATATCGTGCAACCGAAACGCAATCGTGAAATGATAAACTCGATGCTCGCGCATTATGACCAAAGTGCTCACAAAATGCTGCCGGTTTGGTCGCATTATGCGAACGAAAATTGGTGTATGATCGGCTATCATTCGGTTTCGGTGATCGCCGACGCGATCGTTTCGGGCAATACGACGGGCATCGATGCGAATCGTGCGCTCGACGCGATGGCGCAGACGGCACGGACGAAATATTACGACGGAATCGAATCTTATATGAAATTCGGCTACGTTGTTGACGAAGGAAATTCTTCGTCGGTTTCAAAAACTTTGGAATACGCTTACGACGATTTTGCGATCGCGCAGGCGGCGAAAAAGCTGAATCGGACTGATATTTATAACGAATTTATCAAGCGTTCGGAAAACTGGAAAAATGTTTATGATTCTTCCGTCGGATTTACGCGTCCGAAGCTCGCAAACGGAAAGTTCATCGAAAAATTCGATCCGCTCAAAACCGAGGGCGAAGGTTTTATCGAAGGAAACGCTTGGAATTACAGTTTGTATGTGCCGCATCAGCCTGCGGAAATGATCGAATTGATGGGCGGCAAAGATAAGTTTTCAACACATCTCGACGAGCTTTTCACGATGCATCTGCCCGACGAATTTTTTGCGACGACCGAAGACATCACGCGCGAAGGCATCATCGGCGGCTACATTCACGGCAACGAACCCGCGCATCACGTCGCATATCTTTACAACTGGACGAACCAACCTTGGAAAACTCAGGAACGCGTACGGATGATCTTGAAAAATCAATACAAGCCAACGCCCGACGGCTTGGGCGGCAACGACGATTGCGGTCAGATGTCGGCGTGGTTTTTGTTCTCGACGCTCGGATTTTATCCCGTCGCGCCTGCTTCCGATCAATATCAATTGGGAAGTCCGGCGATAAAGTCGGCGGTGTTAAAACTCGAAAACGGCAATACTTTGACCATCGAAGCGCAGAATCAATCGGACAAAAACATTTACGTGCAGAAAGTTTCCGTCAACGGCAAAGACCTGAACCGAACATACATCACGTATTCCGAAATTATGAACGGCGGAAAGATCGTCTTTCAGATGAGCGATAAACCGAAAGCGTGAATATGGATTTTGAATGGACGGTTTCACGGGTTTTCAGCGATATTCCCGAAAGAGAATACATAAACGACTGCTGTATCGGCGGCGATGAAATTCTCGCGCAGATCAAACCCGAAATCGCGCGGCTGATGAATATTGATGTCAGTCTGATCGAAATTTATCAGGAAGATTGGGGCTGGGCGTTGGAATTTGCAAAGGATGATGTGTTTTATTTTCTCGGCATCGGCAAGACGGCTGAACTCGAAAGCGAAACTTTATTTACGGTCAATCTCGAAACTCATCGAAACATAAAAGGATTTCTCTTAAACAAAAAGGTCGAAGCGGCGGAAGAATTAAAAATTCTCGGAAAATTACTATCGGAGATCGCAGAAAGCCTCAACTTT
>DAITPE010000748.1:0-2453 GCA_036833775.1 Pyrinomonadaceae bacterium
TCTGAACAAAATCGCAAGGAAAGCGGCAAAAAAAGGTCAAAGTTTTTCGTGAAAACAGTAAAAAAGATACTTTTGCGCATCGCGGACGAACTCCGGCGCGTCGTTCCCGTGTTCGGCTATGACGCGGACGAACTCAGCCATGACGTTGACGAACTCCTGCACGACGCGCCGGAGTTCGTCTGCGACGCACAGGAGTTCGTCTGCGACGCACAGGAGTTCGTCAACGACGCACAGGAGTTCGTCAACGACGTGCAGGAGTTCGGTTTTGTCTTTAATCGGTTCAGATTTTAGGTGTTTTCGTGTAAAATCAAACGAATTGAAGCAAGAAATCGCAGCAATGCCTGATAAAAAAGACGTAACCCAACTTTTGAGCAAAGCGCAGGCGGGAAACCGCGAGGCTTTGGACGAACTTTTGCCGCTCGTGTATGACGAACTGCGGCGCGTCGCGGGCAGTCATCTGCGCAACGAACGCGATAATCACACGCTGCAAGCGACCGCGCTCGTCAATGAAGCCTACATTCGTCTGCTCGAACAAAAGGAAGTCGATTGGCAAAATCGTCTGCATTTTTTCTCGATCGCTTCGGAAATGATGCGGCGGATTTTGGTCAATTACGCCGTTCAGCGCAACGCCAAAAAACGCGGCGACGGCGCAATCCAGGTCGAACTCGACGAAGCGATTTCTTATACGGACGGACGCGATTTCGACATCGTGAGTTTGAACGATGCTTTGAACACGTTGGCAAAACTCGACGAACAACAGGCGAAGATCGTCGAACTGCGTTTTTTCGGCGGCTTGACCATTGAAGAAACCGCGCAGGTTTTAGGCATTTCCGATTCGACCGTCAAACGCGAATGGCGCATGGCAAAGGCGTGGCTCAAGACGAAGATTTAAGTATTTAGTATTTGGTTTTTAGTATTTGGTTTTTAGTATTTGGTTTTTGGTAAAGGCAAAGCTAAAGTTTTGTTAAGATACGGTAAATGTGAAACTTGAGCCTTTGAGATGCGTTATAAATAAGGTAATCAGGATTTAGTTTTTGGTGTTTGGTATTTAGTTTTTGGTATTTAGTTTTTAGTTTTTTTTGTGATCGAGCCAACTGTGAGTGTGAAGTTTAACTGACCAAAACCAAGGACCAAAAACCAAATACTAAATACTAAAAACCATTTTTTATGAGTTTTTCAAACTACATCGGACAAACTCTCGACGGAAAATACAAGCTCGACAGCGAGATCGGTCGCGGCGGGATGGGCACGGTTTTTCTCGCCACGCATCTCGGCACTGAAAGACCTGTCGCGCTGAAGATCATCGCGCCGCAGTTTATGCAAAGAGCCGAGTTTGTCGAGCGTTTCCGCCGCGAAGCGCGCGCGGCGGGACGCCTTCGCCATCCGAACGTCGTTGACGTGACCGATTTCGGCATCACCGATTCCGTCAATGGAAAAGTCGCCTATCTCGTGATGGAATATTTGGACGGCTGCACGCTCGGCGAAATTCTCGAAGAAGAAAAACAGCTTCCATTGCAGTGGACGATCGATATTCTGGAACAGGTTTGTTCCGCCGTTCAGGAAGCGCACAATCAAGGCATCATTCACCGCGACCTGAAACCCGACAACATCTGGCTCGAACCGAATCAGCGCGGCGGCTACACCGTCAAAGTTCTCGATTTCGGCATCGCCAAACTCGAAGAACAAACTAAAGAACCGTTCGTTTACAAGGAAGTTTTGCCCGATCCGCCGCCGTTTAAATCGGCAAGAGCCACCGTCGCCGACATTTCGCAGGACGAAACGAAAGCCGACACGAATCATTCGACAATAATTTCGGAAGCCGCGACGATGGCGCAGTTTGCCGAATCGAAAACCTTGATCGGCGAAGCCGGAACGCTCATCCAAACCATCGAACCGATCGAAGAAAGCACCGCGATTTTCGAGAACAACAAAACGGCAATTTTAACTTCGGAAGAAATCGGCACGAAGATCATTTCCGAACAGATCGAAACGAACAGATCGATCGAAAAAGACACCGATAATGCGCTCACCGAAAGGAAAAAGACGAGCGAATTAACCAGAGTAGGCGCGGTTTTAGGAACGCCTTTGTTTATGTCGCCCGAACAATGTCGCGGCGAAAAATTAATGGCAAGTTCGGATATTTACAGTCTCGGCGTGATCGCTTATCGAATGCTGAGCGGCAAAACGCCGTTCGACGGCGACCACACGGCGGTAATGTCGGCGCATCAGGAGATCGAACCGCCGCCGCTCGAAGTTAAAAAAGTTCCGCGCAACGTCAAAAAAGTTATCTTCTGCGCTTTGTCGAAAAACGCCGAAGAACGTCCGCAAACCGCCGAAGCCTTTGCCAGCCAACTTCGTTCGCAGTCGGAAGGTTTGGGAATGCTGTTGCAAAAAGCGTTGGTAATTTATTCGGAACATCTGCCGAAATTTTTACTGCTCGCCGTGATCGCTTC
>DAITPE010000749.1:0-2447 GCA_036833775.1 Pyrinomonadaceae bacterium
GCCTGTATTCTTGCGACTGGCGACGAAATAACGTCAGAAGATTTTCTGTTTCAGGTCAATGAAACTTCTTCAAACAACCACAATTTAACGGTCGAAAACTTTTCAGAGCCGATCGAACTGCCGAAAGTTTTGGAAAAGATCGAAAAGGAATTGATTCAAAATGCTCTGATTAAATCGGACGGCGTGCAAGCCGAAGCGGCGCGTAATTTGGGAATCTCACGCAGTGATATTGCCTACAAAATCAGAAAATACAATCTCTGAAATAATTGTCAAAATATTTTGACAACTTCTTTTCTATTTGTCCGAAAATTAATACAATACTGAAAACAAACCTCGAAATATAAATATTAAACACAACTAAATAAATAACTTAGCGAAAACCTGTGATTGGCTCTAAGTTTGCAAAATACATAATCGAAAGTCATAGAAAGACTGAAATTTATTTGGAGAAATAATGATTATGAAATTGAGCAAAGTTTTAATTTTTGCAGGTTTGAGTTTACTTGTTACCTACGGTTTAGTTGGCTGTTCGACGAAGGAAAAAACTTCAGTAAATGAGCAAAATAGTGCATATTCTTCGCCCGTTCCGGGAAATAATACGAAAACGCTGGAAAATTTGCAGACTGCCTTTAACGGCGAAACGAATGCGAATGCAAAATATCTTGAATTCGCGAAAAAGGCTGATTCGGAAGGGTTTACGAAAGTTGCAAGTTTGTTTCGCGCGGCGGCTCGCGCCGAAGAAATTCACGCAGGAAATCACGCCGCCGTTATCAAAAAACTTGGCGGAAACCCGAAATCCGAAGTCAAGCTTCCCGAAATTAAAACAACAAAGGAAAATCTCGAAGATTCCGTCAAAGGCGAAACCTACGAACGCGATACGATGTATGCCGAATTTTTGATGGAAGCGCGAAATTCGGGAAATAAAGAAGCGATGAAAACCTTTAATTTTGCAAAAACTGCCGAAGGCGAACACGCCAAACTTTATGCAGAAGCTTTGGCAAATCTTGAAAGTTGGAAAGGCGGAAAAACCACGTTTTATGTTTGTCCGGTTTGCGGTTTTACGACTACGAACGGAAATTTGGAAAAATGTCCGGTCGATTTTACGGCGAAAGAAAAGTTTGAATCGATCAGCTAAATTAACGAAATACAAGGAGAAAAGCTATGTTACCACCGTTACCGAGTTGGGATGGATTACATCCGATAATCGTTCATTTTCCGATCGCGTTGTTGCTCGTTGCGCCGATCTTGGTCTTGATCGGAAGTTTCGTTCCGAATAAAACGAGAAGTTTTTTGATGGCGGCTTTTATTGTGATGCTGATCGGCACGATCTCGACGTGGATCGCGGTTTCGACCGGCGAAGAAGCAGGTGAACTTGCCGAAAGAATGGCGAACGTCGAAGCCGTTTTGGAAAATCACGAAGAATTAGCCGAAACGACTAGCAAAGTTTTTACGGCATTGACCGCAATTTTCGGTGTTATCGTTTTCGCGCCGATGCTGTTCAAAAAAGAACTGCCGAATTTTGCTTTGAGTGTTTTGAATATCGCGTTTCTAGTTTTTTACGGCGCGGGCGGAGTTTTGCTGATAAATACGGCGCACGAAGGCGGCAGATTGGTTCACGAATTCGGAGTTCGTGCCGTGATGAATTCGACGGCGCAAAATAATGCAAGTCCGATTCAACTGAAAAAAGGCGATGACGACGATGATGATTGATAAAAAAAGGAGAAAATTTATGAAAAAAACAATATATATTTTGGCAATTATAATCTTTGGAACATTAACTTTTGCTTGCGGCGGAAAGGCTGAAAAAAGTGAAAATGAGAAGAAGCAAAATCCGGTTGCGAGCAATCAAACCGCAAACAGTGCGGCAAATCAGAAAGTTTTACCGACAAGAAACGATGGCGATGCAGACGATTTTCGAGCGACAAATTCAAATATTCCGGCAGCGAACAATGCAAATTCTTCGATGAAAACTGATGCGGACGATTTGAGAAAATCAAATTCAAGTCAGAAATCGATTGACCGCGACGACCGACGCGGAAAAGGTGATGCCGACGACCGCAATCGAAACAATAATTCAAGGCGCGATGCTGATGATTATGGAAAGCGCGATAACGACGGCGATGCCGACGATAATTGAAATTGAGAAAAAATAAAATAAAACAGCAGATAATTAAAATTGTCTGCTGTTTTTTGAGTGAAAGTAACAATTTAAAGCTAGTTTTAGGCATGAAATTTCTAAAAATTGCTACAATTGAACATCAAGTTAAATGGAAAATCAACAGGAAAATTTAACTCGTTTTGCGTGGCTTTCGATCGCCGCCGCGATCACGACGATCACTCTGAAAGCCGGAGCATATTATCTGACCGGTTCGGTCGGTTTACTTTCCGACGCGCTCGAATCGATCATCAATCTCGTCGCGGCGGTGATCGCACTTTGGATTTTGAAA
>DAITPE010000750.1:0-2444 GCA_036833775.1 Pyrinomonadaceae bacterium
TGCTAATCTGTGGCTAAAAGCTCTTTTCTCCAAATATTTAACTGCAAAAGACAAAATTTTTCGTATTTTTTTCACCGCTTTGCAGGTTTCTTGAAAAAGATTCGTTCTCAAGCAAGTTTTACTAAATTTAATTTTGAAAAAACATTAGGAAAATTATGAAAAAGACACTTTTAGTTTCATTGGCATTTTCGGCGATTTTTGCCGCTTCGTGCGCAAAACAAGGCGCAAATACGGCTTTGACGACAAACACGAATCCGTCGAATACAGGTTCGACCGCAACTGCGGCAACGCCCGCAACGACAAAATCGGACGACGGATTTGTCGCTTCGGAAGCCGGAACGGAAAAGACAAAACCCGAATCGGGAAAGGCGAATATACAGGGAAAAGTTATGTTTAACGGCAAACCCGTCGAAGGAATCGAAGTTAAACTCTGCGAGAAGTTTTCGCAGTATGTCGGCGGATGTTCGGGCGAAACATTTACGAGCAAAACCGACGCAAGCGGCGAATATTTGATCGCAAACGTGACGCCGAAAGTTTACGAAAGCATTCTCGTCCGCGTTTTCAATACGAAAGGCTACGTTTTTGCGACGAAAGGTTTCGGCATTTCGGCGGCAAAATACAAGATCGATGCCGACAAGACATTTTTCGCGCCTGAAACGAATCTTTTCAAAGACGATCTGAAAGTTCAAAACATTAAATCGAACGCGAAGATCGATCCGGCAAATTTTGAATTGAAATGGGACGCTTACGCGGACGCGGCTTATTACAAATTCAGTTTCTTTGCGAAAGAACCGAGCGTAACTTCGCCGTATATCAACGAAAAAGTCGAAGGCGCGACCAGCTTTAAACTCGAAAAACCGCTTCCGGCAGGCGAATATAATTTCAAAATGGAAGCATTTAACGCGAACGACGTAAAACTTGCCGACACGGGCGATTTTATCAAAGTCACCGTCAGCGGCGGTGCAGCAAGCGCGGCTCCGGCGGCAAATAAGTAGAACAAACTTCAGTTTGTCTTTGCGATAACGCGAAACAAACTGAAGTTTGTTTTACAATTTAATTGAAATTCAAACGAAAAGCGGTTTATCTTTAGAAGATGAAAGCCGCTTTTCTTATTTTATTTTCGCTTTTAATTTTGCCGATGATCACACACGCACAAACCGCCGAAGAATTTGCCGAAATTTGGGATAAACAGCACGTTTCCAATATTTTACCGTCAAACGCACGCCACAAAGATTTGCAGAAATATCTGGAAAACTTAAAAAAACTCGGAATCAGAGTCGATGAAGTCGGGCGCAGCTTTCAGAACCGCGAAATCTATCAGATCGAATGGGGAAAAGGAAAACGAAAAGTTTTTATGTGGTCGCAAATGCACGGCGACGAACCGACCGCGACGAGCGGTTTGATGGATTTGTTCACGTTTCTGCAAACGAATCGTGAAAAGATTTCTTGGGTTAAAAAACTCGAAGAAACAATCACGATTCGCGCCGTTCCGATGCTCAATCCCGACGGCGCGGAATTGTATCAACGCCGCAATTTTCAAGGCATCGACATCAACCGCGACGCGCGAAACTTACAAACGCCCGAAGGCAAACTTTTGAAAAAACTGCGTGACGAATGGCAACCCGAGATCGGCTTTAACTTACACAATCAAAACTCTTTAACGACGGTCGGAAACACACCGAAGCAAGCGACGATTTCACTTTTAGCGGTTTCGGGAAATCCGAAAGGCGAATCTTATCCGGCATTCGAGCGCAACAAACGGATTTGCTCTCTGATGATTCAAGCTTTAAATAAATTCATTCCCGAACACATCGGACGTTACGAAGACGATTATATGCCGACCGCTTTCGGCGACCGCATTTCCGAATGGGGAACGCCCGTGATTTTGATCGAAACCGGCGCACTTCACGGCAAAGACGAAATGTTTTTGATCAAACTGAATTTCATCGCCGATCTGACCGCTTTGCAAAGTTTGGTTGACGGAAGCGAAGCCAAAGCCGACGCGAAAGTCTATGAAAACACGCCGTTTAACGGTTCGGGAAGTATTTATAATTTCATTTTCCGCAAAGCAAATGTCATCAATCTCGAAACCGAAAAATCTTACGTTGCCGACGTAGCGGTAAATATCGAACGCCGCCGCGCTTCGATTGCCGCACCGACTTTCGTCCAAGACATCGGCGATCTTTCAGCGGTCAAAGGCTTGGAAGAATTCGACGCGAGCAATTATTTTCTCGTCCACAAAAAAGGAAACTTAAAAACAGGCGCATCAGGCGAATTTCTCTTTTACAAAAAAACGCGAAAAATCGACTGGAAAGCAAAAGATTTAGATAAAACAAACGAACCCGACGCAATTTTTGCAAATGGAAGATGGCTGAAAGAATTACAAAAATAGTCGGAACGCCTGCGCCCTCGCAGGCAATGAGTGCGGCAGCACGAACAAAATA
>DAITPE010000751.1:0-2437 GCA_036833775.1 Pyrinomonadaceae bacterium
TTGCAAGTCCGCCGATCGATGCGGAAAACGAAGTTATCAGCATCATCGCCGTCGTGTAATTTGCGTTGATCTTCACGCCCGTTTCCGCTTCCTGTTTCTTCAAAAACGCGATGATCGACATTCCGATCGCAAACATCATCGCCGTCGTTGCGGTGTTTGAAATCCAAGCCGAGATAAATGCCGTGACCGCGCCGAAGGCAAACAAAATCCGCGAAGGACGTGCGCCGATGATCTTCAAATTAAGCACGC
Organism: Pyrinomonadaceae bacterium; assembly: GCA_036833775.1. GTDB lineage: Bacteria > Acidobacteriota > Blastocatellia > Pyrinomonadales > Pyrinomonadaceae > JAJQRF01. The sequence goes on from DAITPE010000751.1 coordinate 250, forward strand.
CGTAAGCGAATCGTTTGTCGAGATCGTGCAGAAAAATCGCGCGCGCGATGATAAAAGAGCCGATAAAAAGAAACATCAGCGGATCGGCAAACGGCGCGAAAACGGTTTTCGCGTCGGCAACTTTCAATAAAATGCACAAAGCCGCGCCGATCAAAGCAGTGACGGGCATCGGCAAAGATTCGCAAATCCACAAAATAATGATGACGGAAATCACGGCGGCGAGATTACGCGCTTCGGGTTTCAAGTTCAAAGGCGCGAAAAATATCGCGAAAAACGTGAGTGGCGCAAGAATAAATCCCGCCCGATTGCGCCAGCGTTCAAACTTCGCTTCCTGCGGTGTGATAACTTCTTCGACGTTCAGATTTTCTTCAATCGACGGCATAGTGTTCAAATCAAACAGTAATTCGGAGTAAATAAAAGCGATGAATATGAATTGCCACTAGCTTTAGCTAGTGGACAAATTTGCATAATTCAAACGGCTTTAGCCGAATTCATGAAAAACAATCAATCATCCTTATTGCTTTAGCTAAAGCTTAGAGGATGATTGATTTAAATTTAATGTTCGGCTAAAGCCGCTTTATCAACTAATCTCACCACTAGCTAAAGCTAGTGGCAATTCAACAAAAAAAACTTCACCCATCCCTCTTTTATTCACGGCTCGATGCTCAAATTTCCCAGATACGGATTGAAAATATATTCCATTGAAAACGGTTTATCCTTTGGAAAACTCAAGTTTATCGAAACCGAATATGCCGGGTCTAACGCCCATTGTCCGGTGTTCAAAAGTTTTTTCTTGCGCGTTCTGCCGTCATACCACGCCCAGAAGGGTTTCGCCATATCTTCTTTTGCCATTTTGCCGTTGAACGCGCCCGAAATATACGGCGCACGCGTGCGCGGACGATTGCCGAAAGGCTCGTAAACGTAAAACTTTTCAAAGGTTTCGTTCGGCGAACCGTTTTCCTGATTTCCCTTTTTCCACCATTCGTCGTAGATCGGCAAAAACGCGTAAGAAACGTTGCGGTCGTTCGGCGATTTCGGCTTTTCGGCTTTGCCTTTGTAAACGTAGGTCACGCCCGTATTTTGTTTGAAATCCGTCTTTTCCGCCGCGAAAAGCGACGATTTATAATTGCTCGAATAAATGCCGTGACCGCCGGCTTCGATAAAGATTACGGGATGCGTTTCGTCGTAAAACTCGATGCGTCCGTCAATGTCGTGCGCACCTTTTCTGATCGCCGGATCGTTTGTAAACGAATAGACGTTGTTGTGCGCGAGCGTTTCCAAAACTTCGAGTTTGCCGAACTTTTCGCCCGTTTTGCGAACGGTCAAAATGATGCCTTCGTTGTCGTTTTCGTGACAAGTTCCGACGACGCAAAAATCCGAATAATCGCGCGGATGATAAAAATTGTAGATCAAAAACCAATGCGTTTCGGTTTCCATCACGGCGTAGTAAACAAAGGCTTTCGACGAACCCGAATCGAGATTTTCCCAGTTATCGTCGCCTTTCCAATTGCCGTCGTAATCGAATCGTGCAAGATAATCCGCCTTCGGCTCGAACCAAGTTTCCTGCGCGACGAACGGTGCGTAATTTTCGACCAGAGGCAGATATTTGTCGGAATTCGTTTCGGTCGAAAACTTTGCAAATTCTTCCGTTTTCGCGCTCGGCGCGGAAGTTGAAACTTCGATCACGACTTCTTTCGTAATCTCGCCGCGCGTAAATTTGACCGTGTATTTTCCTGCCTTTTCGGGCGCGGTGAACAACACCGAATCTTTCGCCGCGACGGCAAACATTCCCTGTTTCAGCAAATTATCCAAACCCGTCCCGAGCCGCGAATCGTTGCCTTTTTCGTCTCGTGTCTGCAAAAGAAAAGGTTTTGAAATTGCACCGCCGCTTGCATTTGCCGTCCAATCGCTGATCTGCAAAACACCTTTGCGGCTTTCGTCGTTCAAAACCTTGTCGAAAATATCCTTCTTTTTTTCGCCGAAAAACTGCACCTGCACGACCGCCGTTTCAAGCGGTCGAATCTTCGCCGACGAGGGAAAAACATTGATTTTTACATCGTTTATTTTTTCCTGCGCGAAAAGATTGATAGAAAAAATGACTAATAAAAGAAATAGAAATTTGAATAATTTCATAAACGTCGGAACGCCTGCGCCCTCGCAGGCATTGAGCGCAAAGCGCGAACAAATC
>DAITPE010000752.1:0-2428 GCA_036833775.1 Pyrinomonadaceae bacterium
ATCGGTCTGTTCGCGCTACCCGCGCTCAATGCCTGCGAGGGCGCAGGCGTTCCGACAGAATCTATAATTTTTTGCTGTCAAAATATTTATTCTAAGATTTACTAATTCAACAAACAATCGCGCTTTCATAAAATCTTGATTGCCGACTCCGCAACGCTCGCTTATAATTTTTAATTCGTAAGTTATCTAAAGTTTGCCGTTCGCTGCCTAACTCAAAATTTGCAACGAACAACGAACAATGACCAACGAACTGAATAATTTATGTCAATTGCGAATACGAATACGGAAACCATTATCAAAGCGGGAATTATCGAAGACAACGACCAAGTGCAGGCGCGTGTCGAGCACTTAAAACAGCTTGAATCGTTGGTCGGAAATTCTTATCCGAATAAGTTTGAACGCTCGAAGATTTCGGGCGCGGAAGATACGATCTCGAATCTATTGGCGTTTGCACCGATCGCGGAAATCGTCGGAGAATTTGAAGCTCATAAAAAATCGCTGAACGAAGGCGAAAAGCCCGACCAAGAATTAAAAGCGCAGCTCAACGAAAAACTCAAAGCTTTCGGCAACGTGAGAATTTCGGGCAGATTGGCAGTTCCGCCGCGTGTGATGGGCAAAGCGGCGTTCGTGCATCTTTCGGATGGCAAAAATCGTTTACAGATTTATGTTCGGCGCGATGATGCGAAAGCCGTTTTTAACGGCGCATTATCAGTATCGCCTGCGTCAGCGGGCGGTTTAGATGCAAACGACTCAGACGCTCAGCATCAACCATCCGCTCACGCAGATGATACTGACAACACCGCAAACGGTTTCGTTGACGGTTGGGAAGTTTTCAAACTTCTCGATCACGGCGATTTCGTCGGCGCGGAAGGTTTTTTGTTTTTGACGAACACGGGCGAGCTTTCGGTTCACGTCGAGACGTTTCAGTTTCTTTCAAAATCGCTTTTGCCGATGCCCGACAAGATGCACGGCATTGCCGATCCCGAATTGCGCCGCCGTTATCGTTACGCCGATCTGATCGCGTCGAGCCTTCAAGTCGAGCACGAAGGTTTGACGACGCGCGAAGTTTTCGAGCGACGCGCCAAACTCATCAGCGGAATGCGCCGTTTTCTCGACGATGCGGGTTATATCGAAGTCGAAACGCCGATGCTTTCGCCGAAAGCGACGGGCGCGGCGGCGACTCCGTTTGAAACTTATCACAATGCGCTCGACATTCCGCTTTACGCGCGAATCGCGCCCGAACTTTATCTCAAACGCCTGACGGTCGGCGGTTTTGAAAAGGTTTACGAACTCAACCGCAATTTCCGCAACGAAGGTTTGTCGCACAAACACAATCCCGAATTCACGATGCTCGAATTCTATTGCGCCTATATGGATGTCAACGGAATGATGGATTTCGCCGAAGAAATGATTAAAGAATCGGTGCAAAAAGCAGTTGGAAGTTTACACGTCAAAATTAAACATTTAGGTATTTTAGACAGATCAATTAATTTTGCGGATAAATTTATGCGCCTGACTATGAAAGCTGCAATTATTAAATATCTACCGCAATGTTGTTTAGAGTTTGAAGGGGAAAGAGTATCAAGTGATTGGTTAGAAGATTTCTCAAAAATAAAAATTCTTGAATATGCTCTTCCAAATATAGTTCATTCACAGGCATTAAAAAATTGGGAGATGTTGGAAGAAGTTGCAATGTCAACAGACGAAATTCGTGCTAAATATTGGAATGAACTCATTGAAGTTAAGAATTTAGTTTGGGAAAAGTCAAAAGCCGAAGCAGAAAAGTTTTCAGCCGCAGAAATTGATAAGGAAAAAACTATTGCTCAAATTATTGTGAAACTTTTTGAAGGAACTGTCGAAGATAAGATCATTGATCCGACCTTCATCATCGATTACCCGAAATCGATTTCGCCTTTGTCGAAAGCTTCGCCGGAGAATCCGCAGATTGCCGAGCGTTTCGAGCTTTTTATTAACGGGATGGAATGCGCCAACGGTTTTAGCGAACTCAACGATCCGCAGGAACAGTTTGAGCGTTTTGTCGATCAGATGAAGGAACGCGAAGGCGGCGATGCCGAAGCGATGGTTTTGGACGAAGATTACATTCGCGCGCTCGCTTACGGAATGCCGCCCGCCGCCGGAATCGGCATCGGCATCGACCGTCTCGTGATGCTTCTGACCGACAAACATTCGATCCGCGACGTGATCCTTTTCCCGCATATGCGCCCCGAACGCAAGGACGCGGAGACGGCGGGACAGGGCGACGCGGAGAAAGCAGAATAAATTTACAGATGCAGATTTTGTGCGTGATTTGTAGGGGCAGGTCTTGTGCCTGCCCAATGAGCGAAGCGAACCCGCGATCAGCGCAATTCAACGCAAAACATTTACGAAATCGTTGTAATCTAACGAACAATTTAATCCAACGTGTTTC
>DAITPE010000753.1:0-2428 GCA_036833775.1 Pyrinomonadaceae bacterium
TCAAATTCCAGTTCCTTGACGACGACCGTTTGCGAAATCTTGCCCGACACCTTGCGCGCCGCCAAACCCTCGATGCGGGCGATCGCCGAACGCAGTAACGCAAGTGTGCGCCCGCCGAGCGAATCCGCCGGAAAATCCCTTTCGTGAACCGTCAGAAACGCTTCGCGAGCCTTTATTCTGTTCAAACTTCTGATCTGATATTTATTCATTTTCTAACCTCTCGTGCGATAAAATTTAATTTTAAAAACAATAAAACCGACTAGAAAACAGACGAATATTTTAACTGTAATCCACGTTAAAAAATTGTCTGCCTACCAGTCGGTTAAAAGTTTTGAAATGATTATAAGCCCGAAAATCTAAAAGTCAAGAAAAATCTTCACTGACCGTTTATCACTTTTACGAATAGAAATAATCGCCACGTTTACGAAAAAAGAAACGTCCTGTAAGGACAAAAGTGAATAATCCCCGCGATTCATCGCGGGGATTATTCGTCGTTTTCTGCCGTCCCCTGCGGGACTCAATTCTTTTTCTCACGGTGCATTATTCTTTTTTCAAAAGTGATAAACGGTCAGAAATCTTCATCAGTTGAAGAATAGAAAATTCAATGCTATGGTTTGTCAAAATAATCGGGTTTCGTTTGCATTTAAAATTAAATGATTGTATTTTTCTTGCGTTATTCAGATGTCGAACAATCCTGAAATTCAAGTGATTTTAATATCCTGAATTTCCGCTTTTTGAATGAATATGCAAAATAATAAACTCGACCCGAAACAAGAACTCGATTATTTGAAACCCTACCTGACCGCAACGATAGATTCGTCCGCACGGCACAGACGAATCGTGGTGATGATGGTGACGGTCAGTATTTTAATTCTCGGAACATTTTGGAACTCGGTATATTTCGGCTGGATGAATAAAAGAGTCGAGGCATTTGAAACTTCGAGTCTTGTTTTGGATTCTATCCTTTTAAAAAGAGAGACAGACGCTCAAATCGCAAAACTTCAAAAAATCAAACATCTGATTGGAATCAATAAACAAAATCGGGAAAAAATTAAACAATTAAGGTCGGAAAATAATCCGAAAGGCAAAAATGAAATAACAAATTTAGAAACGGAAATCGAAAAGATAGATACTGAAATTTCAAATTTGAAAAAAACAATCGATCTTGTTTTCGATGATGAAAGCGATACGGAGTTGAGTAAGATCGAGGAAAACCTTGCTCTTAAAAGTAAAGAACACGATAAATTCGTGATCGAAAAACTACCGAAGGTTCAAGAGTGGCTCGATATTAAAACGGAAAAACTGTTTTTCGACGATATGCCGAAACTCGAACCTTGGCGGAAAAATTTCGACCGAAATTTTCCTTCCGAGCGGATAAAAAAATTGAAAGACAGTATTGATCCCGTCAAAAATGAACTGGTCAGGGTAAAAACTCAAAATATGTTTCTCATCAAAATACCGTTTTTCGGGATTAGTTTTGAGGTAAACGACCTCGGATTTTTGGGCGGCTTAACCTTTGTTATTCTCTTGATCTGGTTTCGGCTGAGCCTTTGGACGGAGGCAAACAATCTCGAATTCATTCATCTCACGGTGTCGGATGCGAATATCCGATTTTGCTATCATTATCTGGCAATGCAGCAGATTTTGACTATCCCGCCCGCTTTTACTAAAAAGATTCATTTCCCGAGCAGCCGCGAATCGATCAATTTAGAAGATGCAAAACCTTGGAAACCGATTCCCAAGTTACTCTACCTGCTGCCCGCAATTGTCCAATCGACGGTTTTTATTTACGATGTGATCTCATACAAATACGGGGTTGCAACCAGTCATGGAATGACATATTTCAGTCTCTCGATAACATTGCTTTGGTTGGTGATAATTCTGATCTACACTTTTTTGAGCTTCAGATTGGCTCAGAAACTCGATAGAATTTGGGATTCTTTTGCAAAAAGCGCAAGCGACAGTCCGCAAAAATGGCTCTATAATTTTGCCAATTCGGAAGATTTATCGACCGGAAATCCATAACTTTCTTAAATCACATCTGCCGTTTAACAAACCAGTGTGCCAAATCGCACGCACACTTTCGTTCACTATTCCTAATTGCCGCGAATTTTGCAAAATACATAACCTGACGGGCAAAAAGATTTATAAATAAGTTGTTTCCACGTCGCAAATGCGGTAATTCGTAATTCGTAATTCGTAATTCGTAATTCATAATTATCTCGGATGAAATAAGCGGTTGGTTTTTAGGAAAGTTAATTATGAATTATGAATTTGTTTCTATATATTCTCAAGAAAAACTAAAGTTCCATTTACGCAAAAGTAACATCTAAATGCGGGAAACAATGTAATGGCTTTGCACCAAAACCCTAAAAGTTTAGGCGTTTTGAGTGAAAAATGTTCAGAGTTCAAACTTTAGTTTGAGTTT
>DAITPE010000754.1:0-2400 GCA_036833775.1 Pyrinomonadaceae bacterium
GTGGGCAAATCTCTTTCTTTTTAATCTTTCAAATTGCTTTCCGCGATCGAAACGAAATTATCGTAATTATCGGCTAAATCTTGAATGTCATCAAATATGAAGCGGTCTTCGTAGAGAAAATTGCCGTAATTAAATGCGGGAATCGCAAATTTTACTTCGTCGTAAAGCTCGCCCGTCGCTTTGGCGAAAGTTGCTTCAACGCCGTATTTCATAAATTGATTTTGACGGATTTCCGCCGCGTGATGCGCCGTTAAAATGGCGATCGTGACGATCTTTTTGACGTTTCCCAAAATCTCCAAAGCTTGTCTGCCCGCGATCGTTCCCATCGAAACGTGGTCTTCGGTGTTGGCGGAAGTCGGGATCGAATCGGCGGACGCGGGATGCACGAGAACTTTGTTTTCGGAAACCAAAGACGCGGCGACGTATTGCGGAATCATCAAGCCCGAATTAATGTGTTCGTCGTCGTAAACGAGAAAAGGTTCGAGCAGATCGTTCGTCGCTTTATCGACGAGTTTGTTTATTTGCCGTTCGACAATGTTTCCGATTTCGGCGATCGCAAGCTTCAAATAATCGAGCGCGAGCGCAAGCGGCTGACCGTGAAAATTTCCGCCCGAAATGATTTCGTCTTCATCGACGAAAATGATCGGATTATCGACGACAGCGTTGATCTCTCCCGCAAAAATCTCTTTCGCGTGATTTAGCGCACGTAAACTCGCGCCGAAAACCTGCGGAACACAGCGGAAAGAATACGCGTCCTGCGGTTTTATTTTCAGTTTGGCAAGCGCGTCAAATTTTCCGTATAAAGCTTCGGGCTGAATGCCGACGTAAGTCGAATTTTCGGTAAATTGCCTGATCCAATTTGCAACCTGCGATTGTTCGGCGTGATTGCGGACGGCGTGAATTTTTTCGTCAAAAGCGGTTTTTCTGGCGCAATATGCTTCAAACATTAAGGAAGATGTGAGCGTTGCGAGTTTTAAAAGACGTTCGAATTCGTAAACCGCAAAAACGCCCAACGCCGCCATCACGGTTGTGCCGTTGTTGAGCGCGATTCCTTCTTTATAACTAAGTTCGATCGGTTTCAAGCCTTTTTCTTTGATTTCGGGAAGCTCGAAAAATTCGGCGGTTTTATATTCCGTTCCCTGAAATTCGACGTAACCTTCGCCGATCAACGCCAACGCCATATGTGAAAGCGGACAAAGATCGCCGCTCGCGCCGACCGAACCTTGTTCGGGAATCAACGGATGAATTTCGTGATTGAGAAAGTTTTGAAGCTGTTGAACCGTCGTTTTATGAACGCCCGAAAAGCCTTTCAAAAGCGTGTTCAGACGAATCAGCATGATCGCGCGGACGATAAATGTCGGGAACATTTTGCCGACACCGCACGAATGCGAACGCAGCAGATTTACTTGCAGATGTTTGGCGCGTTCGAGCGGAATTATCTTTTCCGCGTTCGGTCCGAATCCGGTCGTCACGCCGTAGATAACTTCTTTATTTTCGACTTTTTTCTGGATGTAATCGACGCTTTTCTGAACTTTGTCGAGATTTCCGAGTTCGACCTGCGCGAACTTTCCTTTTTCGCCAAGCGCGATTTTGACGACTTGTTCAATGGACAAATCGTCGCCCGTAATTAATATTTTTTCCATTTTGACGTTTAAGAATTTAGATAGCTTAAAGTTCCGATAAACTTAACCGAAAATAAAAAGGCAGTCAAAACAAGACCGCCTTTTTTTCGGTAGCTGAATCAATTTTACACGAATTTATTTTTTATTCACCTGTGATAATTCACGAAAAATTCGAAAAGACGCGAAATAAAGAAATGTGCAAACCTTTTACCGCTTTTAAGATTTTGACAGATGCTCATATAACCTGACAGATGCAGAAAAAACGTGACAGATGCTCATATAACCTGACAGATAGTCATATTACTCTGACAGATGCTGATATAACGTGACAGATGCTCATATTATTGTGACAGATGCTCATATAGCGTGACAGATGCTCTTATCAGGCTGACAGATGGTCATATTACGTGACAGATGCAGAAAACATTTGACAGATGCTTTTTACCAGTTGAAAAGTCGAACAAACTTCAGTTTGTTCACTTCTTAAAACAAAAAGAAGCCATATTTATTAATGATTCCGACAGTTATGCAAATAAACAAACTAAAGTTTGTCCGACTTTCAATGAATTAATACATTTCGGTCAAAGTCACGTAGTTTTGCCAAAATCTTTGAATATTTTCGATCTCTTCGTCCGAAAGTTTGCGTTTGACACGCGCCGGTGAACCGAGAACGAACGAGCGTTCGGGGATTATCGTGTTCGGCGTAACCAGACTTCCTGCAGCGATCAATGAGTTTTTTCCGATGCGCGCACCGTCCAAAATTATCGCACCGATGCCG
>DAITPE010000755.1:0-2397 GCA_036833775.1 Pyrinomonadaceae bacterium
ATGAAACTAAAAATTAAATCAAAAATATAAACTTGCTAAATTTTCAAATTCTCGTTATTTTGCTTGTTACCGGATTTCGTTCACATTCGTAAACTTCAATTTTTTTTATGCCGAATCGTTCAAACGATGCAGTATTTTCAAACTTTTGTCCGTTTTCAACGGCACTGAAGTATTGTTTTAAAATATCGTTTGCCGTTTGTTTGATTTGCATTTTTTCGCTTGATTTTTTCGGTCAAACGATTGGAACAAACAATATTTTCGGGCGTTATCGCCAATTCGTCTGGCAAGATCAGCACGGTTTGCCGCAAAACGGCATCAGCACGATCGTGCAAACGCCTGATGGTTATCTTTGGCTTGCGATTGCCGAAGGAGTTGTAAGATTTGACGGCGTTAAATTTACGGCTTTCGACACGGGAAACACGCCCGAAATCAAAAGTAACAATGTGCAAGCTTTAACCGTTGCACGAGACGGAACGCTTTGGATCGGAACTTACGGCGGCGGCGTAACTTCTTTGAAAAATGGCGTTTTCCGCAATTTTTCGCTCGAACAGGGTTTATCCGATTCGCACATAAAATTTTTGTTTGAAGATTCGAAAAACAATCTTTGGATCGGCACTGACGGCGGCGGTTTGAATCTTTACCGCGACGGAAAATTTACGGTATTTACGAAAAAAGACGGTTTGCCCGATGATAATATTCGTGCTGTTGCGGAAGATGCGGACGGAAATATTTGGGTCGGTTCGGGCGAAGGTTTGACGCGCATTGCAAACGGTAAATTTACGATTTTTAAAGCCGCTGACGGTTTGGCGGGAAATAATGTCGTTGCTCTTTTACGTGACCGTGAAAATCGTCTTTGGATCGGCGGCGCAGACGGTTTGAGCGTTTTGGAAGACAGAAAATTCAGGACATTCGGTGAAGTTGACGGTATCAAACAGACGGAAATCCAAACGATCGCGCAAGACCGCGACGGAACGCTATTTTTCGGAACTTCGGAAAACGGTTTGTATCGAAAGAACGGCGAAAAATTTGAGTTGGTAAATACCGAAAGCGGTTTGGTAAACAACAATATTCAATCGGTGTTTGCTGACAAATTCGGCGATCTTTGGCTTGGAACGAGCGGCGGCGGTTTGGCGCAGCTTCATCTCGGAAAGTTCAAAAATTACACGATTTCCGACGGTTTGAAAGGCGAAATGGTCGGCGCGGTTTTCGCAGATTCTTCGGGCGCGGTTTGGGTTGGAACCGATGAAGCATTGTCGAGATTCAAAGACGGAAAATTTACCGAAATTAAAATGCCGGACGGAACGCCGATTAAAAATGTTTCGCAAATCACGCAAGACGCTTCAGGAAATTTTTGGCTTTCGGCAAACGACCGCGAGGTCGGGCAAATCGTTTTTCGTTTTGACGAAGTTTCCGAAAAGATCGAAATAATTCCGAATGAAAATTTCAGCCGCGCTTCGGTCGTTTTGGCTGAACGCGACGGAAATATTTGGTTTGGAACGGGTTACGACGGTTTGCACCGCATCGGCGCGGACGGTTCGGCGAAACATTTTCGTAAAGCCGACTGGTTGGCTGATGAATATATTACCAATCTTTTTCAAGATAAAAACGGCGCGATCTGGATCGGTACTTTGAACGGTTTGAGCCGTTTGGAAGGCGAAAAATTTACGACATTTTCGGCGGCAGACGGTTTTAGCGGCAAACATATTCTTTCTTTTCACGAAGATTCGCGCGGAAATCTGTGGATCGGGACACACGGCGAAGGTTTGTTTCGCTTTCGCGACGGAAAATTCAGCGTCGTGACGAGCCGTGACGGGCTTTATGACAATCTGGCTTTTCGGATTTTGGAAGACGATCGCGGCAATCTGTGGATGAGTGGAAATAAAGGGATTTACCGCACCGAGATTTCTGAATTGGAAGATTTTTTCGACGCAAAACGGAAAACCGTCGAATCTTTTTCCTACGGCGCGACTGACGGAATGATCTCGCGTGAATGCAACGGCGCAAGTCCGGCGGGAACGAAAACTGCGGACGGAAAATTGTGGTTTCCGACCGTTAAAGGCGTTGTAGTCGTCGATCCGAATCAGACCGATTCACAGCCGCCGTCGGTGATGCTCGAAAGCGTTTTGATCGACGATAAAACCGCCTCTTTCGGCGATTTTGTCGAGATGCTGCCCGAACAGGAAAATCTCGAAATCGGTTTCAGCGCGATCAGTTGGAATCGTCCGCAGCAAGTTCGTTTTCGTTATAAATTGGAAGGTTTGGACACGGATTGGACGGAAGCCGGAACGCGGCGAACGGCTTATTTTCCGCACATTGCGGCGGGAAATTATACTTTTCGCGTGATTGCCGATAACGGCGAAGGCGTTTGGAACGAAACGGGAAAAAGTTTGAAAATCC
>DAITPE010000756.1:0-2384 GCA_036833775.1 Pyrinomonadaceae bacterium
AACTACTTAATGAAAACAAAACGGACGAAGCGATTTCCGAACTTCAAAAAGCCGTCACGATTTCCCCGCAATTTTTTATCGCGCAAACCGAACTCGGCAAACTTTACCTGAAAAAAGGAAACACGAAAGATGCCATCAAAGCCTTTAAAGCTTCTTACGAAGTCGAACCGAACAATTTCGACACACGATTGAATTACGGCATCGCATTATTAAACAGCAACGATTTTGAAAATGCCGAAAAACTATTAAAAGAAGCTTTGACGATGAATCAAAATGCCGTCACGCCGCATTTTTATCTCGGCTTGGCTTTGATGAAACTGAACAAATACGACGACGCGCAAAAGGAATTGGAACTCACTGTAAGTATGAAAAAGGAAAAGGATTTTCCGGTCGCGCATAAATATTTGGGCGGAATTTACTGGGCGAAGAAATTATATCCGCAAGCGGCGGACGAACTCGAAAAATTCGTCAATAATTCACCGAAAACCGCCGAAACCGACAAGATACGCGAAACTATTAAAGAACTTCGCACGAAAAGCTGAAATAAAACGCAAATTCGATTCTTTTCTAACTCGCGGATAGTTTGTAAAATCTATCTTCAAGAACTTTTTTGGAGAAATAATTGGCAGAAAAAATATACCGCGATTCGGTTCACAATATCATTCGCCTGAAAACCGATTCGGACGAAGGCAAGCTTCTCGTTCGCCTGATCGATACGGCAGAATTTCAGCGTTTGCGGCGCGTTCGTCAGCTCGGACTCGCGTATTTTTCTTATCAAGCGGCGGAACATTCGCGTTTTACGCACAGCCTCGGCGCACTTCATCTCGCCACGCGGATTCTTGCAAAACTCGAATTAAATTACGAAATCTCGGACGAATCGAAAATTGCCGTTCGCTGTGCTGCGCTTCTGCACGACATCGGACACGGCGCGTTTTCGCACGTGATCGAAAAGATTCTCGGTTTTCATCACGAAGATATGACGATCGAAGCTGTTTTAAGTAAAGAAACGGAAGTCGGCAAAGTCTTGCGTGAATTCTCCGAAAATCTTCCCGAAAATGTTGCGGACATTATTCGCGGAACCTTTAAGCCGACCGCGCTCGCACAACTCGTTTCATCGCAACTCGATGTTGACCGAATGGATTATCTGCTCCGCGATTCTTTGATGACGGGCGCGAAATACGGGATTTTCGATCTCGAATGGATCATCAAATCGCTGAAAATCGACGAAGAAAACGACCGTTTATACGTTTCGGCGCGCGGACTTTACGCCGTCGAAGATTATTTGCAGGCGCGTTATTATATGTTTCGGCAGGTTTATTTTCACCGCACGCTGCGTTCTGCCGAATCGATTCTCAAGTCGCTTTTGAAACGCGCTCTGAATGTTTTTCAAAACGGCGGCGATGCTTGGTGCGCAAAAGGAACGGCTTTTGAAACGGTTTTGAGAGGCGAAAAACTTTCGCTTTCAGAGCATCTGGAATTAGACGACACGGATGTTTTCTTTCACATCAAACAATGGCAAAAGTCGGAAGATTCGATCCTTGCCGATCTTTCGTATCGCTTCTTAAACCGCCGTCTTTTCAAGGCTTTCGACCTCGATATGCCCGAAACGGAGCGCGAAGAATTTCTCGTCGAAGCGAAAAAAATAATCGCGGATGCGGGTTTCGACACCGATTATTATTTTATCGAAGACCGTTCGCGCGATGTCGCATATAATTTTTACACGGCGAAACACAGCGAATCGAAAAATCAAATTTATGTGCAGGACGGATTTTCGCGTCCGCAGATTCGCGAGATTTCGGAGATCAGCGCGGCGGTTCGCGGGCTTCAAAAAGAATTCGAGATTCACAGAATTTGTTTTCCGGCGGAATTAAAAAACGAAATTGCGAAGATTTATCGACAATAAGAGAGTTTTGGAACAACGATTGACGCAGATTTTCACGGATTTCTTTTTACAAAATCGGTGGAAATCGGCGTTTATCGTTGTTTCGTTTTTTGTTTTTCCTTCATTCGTTCAAGCGCAAAAGCTCGCGGTGATTTCGCCCGAAAAGAGCGAGCTTACAAACAATTTTTCCGACAAACTTGAAGCTTCACTTTCTAAAAAATTCAGAGTTTTGGATGCTTCGATGAGCGAGACGGCGTTTCGTTCGGTGGCGGTCGAGAATGTTTTTAATCAGACGATCGAAGAAGCGAAGACGATCGGCGCGGCGGTCGGGTGCGATTATTTTTTGCTCATCAAAGCGCAGAATCAACGGCGTGTTTCGCTTACAAAAAATGAATATTTTGAATCTTTCGCGCCTGTTTTTGCGGTGAGCACAAGAACGGGCAGGCTTGTTTTTTGGAAGATGTTGTCGTTTGAAGCCGCGAAGCAGATTGAAGCGGAAAAG
>DAITPE010000757.1:0-2381 GCA_036833775.1 Pyrinomonadaceae bacterium
GGTTTCAAAATCTTGAATCTTGAATCTCGAATCTGGAATCTTGAGTTCGACCGTGTAGAGTCCGTAGCCGTTTTGCGCGTAGCTCGCACGATAGCGCGTTTCGATAAAATCCTTTGCTTCTTCGACGGTGCGCACATTTCGGTCGCCGATATATTTAATGAACGACGGCTGATTGAGCAGATCGAGAATAAATTCGGCATCATCTTCCACGATCATTTCGCGCAAGATCAGACGTTCGGTTTCGAGAATCTTCATTTGTTTTTTCCAACTCGTTCGTTTGAACGACAGTCTTTCGTTTGAAAGGATATGTTAGCAAAAAATCTCTGAAAATTCCGATAATGATTTCGATAATAAATGCCATCTCAACAAAAATTAACGAGATTTTCGATGCGATAGTTTTAAATATTTAACATAAATTTATTTCGGCGATAATCTTTACCAATTTTCCGTTTTTGAAATAAAAATGTGAAAAGCCGTCTTTGATAAAACCGCCGTAAACTTTGAAATTTCCTTCATAGCGCAATTTCCCCGAAAACTCGGCTTTTACGTCTTTAAAATTTGCGCCGATTTTGATGCCCGAAACCGACCACTTCGCAGAAGTTATTTCGATCGAGCCGACGAACAATTTTTTCGCAGGATAAGATTCGATAAACCTTAAAACTAAACCGTTATAACGCGCCGTCAAAACTTTTCCGTCTTCGCAGGGAAAAGTTTCGTTATGTCTGACCGAAACGGGTTTGCCTAATTTTCTTACTGCCGCCGGATACCAAGTTCCGACCTCGACGCCGTTTACTTTGACGGAATTGGTTTGCGCGGCACAAGTTATTTGTAAAACCACAATCGCGCATATCAGGTAAATAATTTTCATACAAGCCGTAATTTAATCCGAAAAAGCATTTTTGAAAACGTGGCTTTCCACAGCGTATTTGGTTGATTACTGATTTAAATATTTCTCGTAAAACTCAAATAGCGTCTGCCTTGAAAGGTTAATTTTCCCGTGTCGTCTTCCGCCATCAAGCCGTATTCTTTTGACGGAACCGTAAACTCGGCGCGTTCTTTGGTGTCGGCAAATTCAAAGGTCGCGTAATACGAAGTGCTGACCGCAGAATCTCCGCTGCCGCCCGAAACGGCGTTTCTTTTTCCCGTCACGGTCACGTCCTTCGTCAAAACGGGCTGGCTGTCATTGTAGCGTTTTTCGGCGAGATAGCGCGAAACGATGCGGACAAAGACGAAAAGAATAAAGCCTGCAACCGCGATGAAAAAGACTGCGAAAAGAATGAAAAAAAGCGAAACTGACGATGCGATGTTCATTTTTTTTGTTTAGAAAACTACTGCAAACATTAAACTATTTGAATCGAGATTAGAAATAAAACTCTGCGAACTCTGCGCCTCTGCGTGAACTACAATGATTAAATTCATCAGTTTTTTAGTTATCAACAGATTCCTTCACGCAGAGGCGCAGAGTTCGCAGAGAAAATCTCGAAGATCAGCCTTCATCTTTCTACGCCTGATTCATATTTCCTAAACGATAAAATCTCGCCAAATGATGCAAATATTTAATAAAATCAATTCTTAATTCGTAATTGTCCATCAATGCTCGGTTCGGTCTTTTCCCTGAGGCGGGATGTCGAGCAGGCTGTCGTGGTAGATTTTCTTTGCTTTTTCGAGTTCGCCGCTGAGTTTTTTTACCTGTGCGCGGAGCTTATCGCTTTTTTCGCATTTTGCCCGCAAATTGGCGATCATTTCGTCGCTGACGTTTAATGTATTTTGATGGAGCGTGACAAATTCCAGATATTCGTGCAGGTATTTCTGCAAGGCATCGGAATCGCCGTTCTCCATCGCCTGCCGCTGGAGTTCGAGCAATTCTTCCATCCTGACCAGTAATTTCTTAACTTCTCTCGACATCGCCATAATTTTTCAAGTGATAACGGATAACGGATAACGAATAACTGAGAACTAAATACAATTCACTATCCACTATCACTTATCCGTTATCACTTACTTTCAGTTCCATTTGATCGTGCCGTCGGCTTCATCCTGCAAAATGCGGTCGAAATATTCCTGCAAAAGCATTTCCTTGCGCGTTTGAGCGGTGATCATTTCTTTCAACACCTTTTCTTCCAACTGCGCCTCGTCTTTTTCAAATTCAAAACGCCGTTTTCCTTCCAACAGGTATTTGTCCGAAAAATTCAGTTCCTTTTGAAATTTGAGACAGTAATTCATGAGTTCCTCGCCATACTGCGCCGCCGCTTTCCGGTCGCCTTTTTCATACGCTTCGTCATACTTATTACAAATCGCCCAAAAATCAGCCAGAATCTTTTTCATTCTCTTCGATAAAGCCATAATTTTTTTAAGTGATAACTGATAACTGATAATGGATA
>DAITPE010000758.1:0-2379 GCA_036833775.1 Pyrinomonadaceae bacterium
AAGAAATGATCGTCTTGGTCGATGAAGAAAACAAACCGCTTTCAACTGCTCCGAAAATCAATTTTCATCACAATAAAACGCCTTTGCATCGAGCGTTTTCGGTATTTTTAATTAACAAAAAAGGCGAACTTTTATTGCAGCAAAGAAGTTTTACAAAAACAACTTGGGGCGGATTTTGGAGTAATTCGTGTTGCGGACATCAAGTTTTACACGAAAAGATCGAAATTACGGCACGAAAACGGGTTAAGTTCGAGCTCGGAATTTCGGTGAATAATTTGCAAATCATTTTACCGAATTTTCGTTACTATGCCGAAAAAGACGGCTTAGCAGAAAATGAAATTTGTCCTGTTTTGGTTGGTTTTACCGAAGAAATTCCGCATCCGAATCCCGAAGAAGTTCACGCGACAAAATGGATAAAATGGGAAGATTTTCTGCTTGAAATCAAACAACCCGATTGTCAATTTTCGCCTTGGGCAATCGAAGAGGTCGAACTAATTGCAGAAAATAAAGACTTTACACAGTTATTTAAAACCTACACCGATTAAAAAACGGAAAAGCCAACCTCTGCTTTCGTGCGGGTTTTCTTTTCCGTTTTGGCAATATTTTAAGCTCTTTCGTTATTTTTATTTTTCACTTCTTATTGATTACATTTTCCGCCGCTCGGATCAAAAAGCGTTCCCGTCACCTTAAAACACGGCTGCGGGCTGGCGGCGAAATTTGCATCAAGCGTAGTTGAAAAAATTGCATCATTGCCTTTCACCGTTGCATTTCCTTGAAGCGCAATCGTAATTGGCATTCCTTTTGAAGTGTCTTTCGGAATCGTGACCAAGCGGAATTTGCCGCCGAGACCGTTTATCATTCCGGTTGTCAGTGTTTTCGGCATTGGAATCTTGTTTCCGTTAATGACTTCATCCACAAAATAGGTGACGATCATCTGGGCATCGTATCCCGAATCATTTTGGAAACGAATTTGCCGCGTATTGCCGGAAGTATCGCCAACCGTATCGTCGCAAGTTGCTGATGTTGGAGCCAAAGCGGTTCCTTCGAGTTTATAGCAAAGTTCGCCGCTGAAATTGGCAGAAGCCGTAGTTGTGTTGAATTCCTTTCCGTAGGCTAAAAATCTGATTTTTATCGGATTTTTTGCGGAAGTGTTTGGAACTTCAACAATGTCAGATTCTAAAACTTCCAACGGATTACTTTTTACCATTTTGGGAGTTTCGCCGTCATAATAGGTCACTTCCATTCTTGCCTGAAATGCGCCGTTGTTTTTGAGTTTGATAGTTCTCGCGTTTGGATTTTCAGAACAGAGATTTACCTTTTTTGAAAAAATTGATCCCCAAACTTTATAACAAGTCGAACCCACTGTATCGAAGGAACTGAGGTCAACATTTTTAGTGAGCATTTCATTGTTGCCAGTATCACTTGTTTGCTCGACTTTGAGCGTCATTTGCTTGCTCGTATCTGCATCGAGCGGCAAATAAAGTTTTGTTTGGTAACCGGCGGTAGTTGAGATGGTTTTAGCAGTTTTAGGAGTTGAATCACCTGTCGGGTAGTAGGTTAAACTCATGGTTGAATTATATCCGGCTTCATTTTTGAATGAAATGTATTTAGATTCGTAAGTCGGCGAACCGTCGCAGGTCTTGACGAACGGAACGAAGTAAGTTCCCGTTATTTCGTAGCAAAATGTGGTTAAATCCTTATTTTTAGGCAGAGTTGAGATGAAATACGGTTTAAGGCTATCTGCTTGTTCAATCCATAGTTCAACATCTT
This sequence comes from Pyrinomonadaceae bacterium, assembly GCA_036833775.1. Taxonomy (GTDB): domain Bacteria; phylum Acidobacteriota; class Blastocatellia; order Pyrinomonadales; family Pyrinomonadaceae; genus JAJQRF01. The sequence goes on from DAITPE010000758.1 coordinate 1,771, forward strand.
CACTAAGCGGAAGAGAAGTGCTTTCTCCGAATTTCTCTGTCTGACCGTAAGCAATCTGCTTTGTGCCTGCGATACCGGATTTAAGATTGCCGGTATTATTCCGCGTGGCATAATTGGAGCGTCCTACAAGATAACCATATAAGTTTATCCCACTATTATTCTTAATCGTAATCGTCCGTGTAATCTTTACGTCTTCAGCTTTGGTTTGAGTTCCTACACATTCTGTTATTCCGCGATTCCAGTCATTAAAACTGCTGATAATATTCTTGAAGCAGGAAATTGTGGCAGCCGCATCGGTCGTTCCTTTGCAAAGTTTGCGGACATTAACCGGGTTCCAAGTCTTCGTGCCGAGTTGGTCGTAGGCAACCTTGTTTTGCACCTGATCGAAGCAATTTTGCTCTTCCTGCGTATAGCTTTGGGCGTTCGCCGCGATTTGTATAAACACAAGAACCAAAAGCGACAGCGCAAATTTTAATAAGCCGATTGAAATAGTTTTTCGATTAACTGCGTTCATAATTTTTTCCTCAAAATCTCTCAATGTAAAATGTCTTCCAGTTCAAATAAGTTATCTTTCAAAACGAAACCGCTTGCGCCTGCCGATAATGCTTC
>DAITPE010000759.1:0-2376 GCA_036833775.1 Pyrinomonadaceae bacterium
TTCGTCCGCCGCGCTCGAAGTTTCGACGATGAACGCCGTTTGCGCCGCTTTTGGAATCGAATTAAGCGGAAAGGAAACGGCGATTTTGTGTCAAAAGACGGAAAACTTGATCGTCGGTGCGCCGTGCGGCGTGATGGATCAGATGACTTCGGCTTGCGGCGAAGCAAATCGTTTGATGTCAATGCTTTGCCAGCCTGCCGAATTACAGGAATCGGTAAATATTCCCGACGAAATCGAATTTTGGGGCATTGATTCGGGCGTTCGTCACGCAGTTGTCGGCGCAGATTACGGCTCGGTTCGCGTCGGCACATTCATGGGTTTTCGGATAATTGCCGAAATTGTCGGATTGAAAGTCGAACAGCTTGAAAAAAATCGTGTAAAAATCGAAGATTCACGTTGGAAAAATCATCTTTCAAATATTACGCCGTCGGAATTTGAACAATATTTTGCGGCAAATCTTCCTGAAAAAATCAGCGGAGCGGAATTTTTAGAGAAATATCACGGCACGACCGATTCGGTCACAAAAGTTGAAAAAGAAAAGATTTACGCTGTCAAAATGCCGACCGCTCACGCTGTTTACGAACATTTTCGCGTTCGCATGTTTGCCGAAATCTTGAAAGGTGAATTGAACGAAACGAAATTGAAATTGCTCGGCGAATTGATGTTTCAATCACACGCGAGTTATGCGGCATGCGGTTTGTGCGAAAACGGCACGAATCTTCTGGTGAAATTAGTTCGTGAAAACGAGCAGAAAAATCTTTTCGGCGCAAAAATCACAGGCGGCGGAAGCGGCGGAACGGTCGCGGTTTTGGCAAAAAAAGGCAGCGAAGATTTGATAAACGAAATTGTCCGAAAATATGAAAAGGAAACGGGTTTGAAATCATACGTTTTCAAAGGTTCTTCGCCCGGCGCGTTTCAATTCGGAACTTTGAAATTAAAATATTCGATTTAAAGTTGCCGAAAACCTTTTGAAAAGTTATATTTTTCAAGTCAAAAATCGAAAGTTTCAAATATTCAAAATTTGAGTTGCCGTTAAGCGCAGAAAACCGTTTAACCTAGCTTGTTTATTAATGTTTGTGGTATATTTGGTCAAACCAATTCTTTAAAGCTATTTTTCCGAATTAAGAGATAAAACTATGAAAAAATTACAACTTGCAGTTCTTTGTCTTTTTGCCGTCATCAGTTTGTCGGCGATTTCTTGTAAACAATCCGCTCAAACTGTTACAAACGGCGGCACGAAAACGGATGCGAAAAATTTGAAGCTTGCATTTGTTACGAATAATGCTTCGGATTATTGGACGATCGCGCGAAAAGGCGTCGAAAAAGCCGATGCCGAATTAAATAATGTCACCGTTGAATTCAAGCTTCCGGGCGAAGGAACCGCCGCCGAACAAAAACGTATCGTTGACGATCTCGTTTCGACGGGCGTGAGCGGAATTGCGATTTCGCCCGTCGATCCCGATAATCAAACGCAATTTATCAACGAAATTTCTAAAAAAACCTTGGTTTTAACGCAAGATTCCGACGCGCCGAACAGCGAACGCGCACTTTATATCGGCACGGATAACGTCGCCGCCGGTCGTCAAGCAGGTGAATTGATCAAAGAAGCTTTGCCGAACGGCGGAAAAATTATGCTTTTTGTCGGCAAAAGCGATGCGCGAAATGCGGCGGAAAGAACGCAAGGAATTAAAGAAGCTTTGAAAGATTCAAAGGTTGAAATCATTGACGTTAGAACCGACGACACCGACCGCGTTCGTGCAAAATCCAATGTTTCGGACACGCTCGTAAAATATCCTGATGTCGTTGCGCTTGTCGGACTTTGGAGCTACAACGGTCCGGCAATTTTGAATGCCGTCAAAGATGCGAACAAGGTCGGACAAGTCAAAATCATCTGTTTTGACGAAGAAGACGAAACGCTTGCAGGCGTAAAAGAAGGTTCGATCTTTGCGACAGTCGTGCAGCAGCCATACGAATTCGGCTATCAATCGGTCAAAATAATGGCGGAAATTTTGGGCGGTGATAAATCGAAAATCCCTGCAAACAAACAAATTAACGTCCCGACGCTAGTCATCAAAAAAGATTCGGTCGAAGAATTTCAAAAGAAAATCAACACGCTTCGCGGACGAAGCTAAATAATTTGGGATTCGGGAATTCGGATTTGGGATTGAATCCTAAAATCCCAAATCCCAAATCCCAAATCCCAAATTCTATGATTCTTAAAATGTCCAAGATCGGCAAGCGTTTTCCGGGCGTGATCGCGCTCGACGCGGTTGATTTTGAGATCGGCGCGGGCGAAGTCGTCGCGCTGGCGGGCGAAAACGGCGCGGGAAAATCGACGCTGATGAAAATCTTAGGCGGCGTTTATCAGCCTGACGG
>DAITPE010000760.1:0-2364 GCA_036833775.1 Pyrinomonadaceae bacterium
TAATATATTGGCATATGGAATTGGTTCAGCACTAATTCTGTCAATAATTTTTCCTGTATGCCCTTTCGCCACCGCGTCGGGCTTGATAATTCCAAATGTTAAATTACTCATTATTTATTATTTTTCCTCTTTATTAATTTTGCCTTTGGTTTCTTTTCCACAGGCTTTTCTAAAATTTTATTTGATACTTCTGCGTTTTCCGCATCGACTTTTTCAGGCAAATTCGGCAAACAATCTGCGCCACCATATCCGCAAGGTTCAGGATTTTCTGATTCTAAAACTACATCCAAATTCATTCCGTCAAATGCTTTTGTAAAAACAAAATTCTTTATTTCAAAATCCTTAAATCCTTGCTTACTGACTTTCAAACTGTATTTTGCAGGTTTTGATGATTCGCTTTCCCAATTTTTATTTTTCTCATTCCAGAAATATCCGACATACGTTAAATCTGCTGAATAGTAACCGTTTTCAGTCGAAACTGTTTCATAAGTTTTACCAAACTCATCTTTTATTTCGATTCTGGCATTAGGAATCAAAGCACCTGTAAAATCATAAACCCCACCGCCTAAACTTGAAGTTCTTTGCAATTTTTCCGTTTCATTCGTGCCGAGTTTCCTTAAGTTTATTTTAACCGTTTGAAGATGTCCGCGATCAAAATGCACTTTAACTTCCTTTTCGGCAAAACCATCTGCCTTTATTTTCAGCAAAAATGTGCCGCGTGTTTCCAAACCTAAATGGATAAAATAAAAATTATCCTTTTCAAAATTATTACTTAAATCAAATGAATCGGTTTTACTTTCAAGAACTTGAAAAACCTCGATTTTTGCATTGTTTATAACTTTGTCTTTAGAATCTTTTATTTCGAGTTTAACTGCTGACAAATAACAAACTTGCGCCTTGCAAATTTGAACACTTATTAATACCAATGCGAAAAAGCAAAAAAATCGAATAACTTTCACAATTCACCTCAATTCAAAAGATTTATCATTTCAGATGTGATGCGCGACGGTTTGGATGTTTGGCGGTCGATTAAACACCAGATGCTTTTTGCTTTTACCAAAATGTCTGCGCCGCGTTTTATTTCGGTGAATCTTTCCCAAGAGATTCGCGTCGGTTCACCAACCCAAGTCGTCGCGGTGATTTCCTCGTTTTCAAAAGATTGTTTTTTGTAATCGATCTCGTGCCGCAAAACAACCCAAGTATATTTTTCGCGCATTTCTTCCGTCGTCACCGAAAACCAGTGCGCGACGGCGACATCTTGAATCCAGCGCACGTAAGCGACATTGTTGACGTGACCTTGTGCGTCAATGTCTGCGGCTTCAACTTTGAAATCGTGCGAAAAAGTCATTACAAATTAAGCGTCAACGCGCCGATTTGATGATACATTTTCAAAAAATCGAATTCGTTCCAGACTTCGACGAATTTTCCGTCTTTTACGGTGCAAATGCCCGAACCAGTAAATTCTATCTCATTATTTGTCTGCGCGATTCCTAAACCGCCGCCGCGATGCGTTCCTTTGACGACACAACGAATCGCAACTTTATCGCCTTCGCCGATGCAGTCGAGAACTTCGACGTGAAGATCGGGAAACGCTTCGAGAAATGCGCGGTGAAACTCCTTGAAATTTTCAACTCCGCGAATATCAACCTTTTCAACCGCGCCGAGTCCGTGATGAACGGTTTCGTCAGTCAACATTTCGTCGATCGCGTCCGCGTTTTTGTTGTTCCAAACTTCTTCAAACCAACGATAGATCAGTTTTTTATTTTCTTCGCTCATTTTTTCTCCTTGTAAAGTTCGTTCAAAACCGCAAACGACAAACCTTGACTCGCATAAGTCTGAAAAAGCGTCTGCGTTTCGGTATTGCTCAAAAATATCAACGCGAAATCGTCTTCGGGAATTATCAGATTCAGCGCGCAAAAGCCGTTAATATAGCCTTGCCGTTCGACGATCGTTTTTTCCATTCCGCCCAATTTTAATTTATAACTCCAGCTTCCGAGCGCGACAAAACCCAATTTTTCGGAAGGTTTGAACATTTCGTCGGTAAATTTCTTCGACAAAAGTTTATTCCGCATTAATGCTTTATCCCACAAAAGCAAATCTTCGGCAGTGGAATACATCGAGCCGGACGCGCCGAAATTTTGGATTTGGACGAAACTTTCTTTAAAGAATTTTCCGTCTTTGAAACCGTAACCGCTTGCCAGAAAGGACAATACTTTTTCGCTTTTCAAAAGCCCCGTGTTTTTCATTCCCAAAGGCACTAGAATTTTTTCGTGCAGATTTTGCTCAAAAGATTTGCCCGAAACTTTTTCGATGATCGCGCCTAAAATGATGAAATCGCCGTTGTTGTAATTGAATTTTTCGCCC
>DAITPE010000761.1:0-2355 GCA_036833775.1 Pyrinomonadaceae bacterium
TTTGAAAAATTTGAAAAAACGCCGAAGTCTGAAGAGGAAAAATCTTTACCGATCCAACAGAAATTGTTTTAATAATATTTATCACAGAGGTTTAATATGAAAAAAACATTAATGTTGCTTTTTCTCAGTCTATTTTTTTCGTTTACTGCTCCGGCAACTTATTCTTGTGTTTGTGAAATTATGAAACCGGGCAAAAAGCTACAAGAAGCAAAAGCCGTGTTTGTTGGTGAGGCAGTTGAAATCGGAGGAAATGATAAAAGCGATTGGGCAACTGTTGCGGTTAAATTTAAGGTTGACAGATATTGGAAAGGCGTTAAGGAAGAATTTGTTACGGTTGTAGGTGCTCCAGCCTCAGTTGGTGCTTGCGGTTTGCCTGTTGAAATTGGCAAAAAATATTTAATTTACGCGTTTGAATTAGATAAAGATCAACTTGAAACCAGCTTTTGCTCTTCGCGGCGGCTTGATGGAGCGGAAGACGATTTAGCGATTATTGGCAAAGGAAAAAACCTAAAAATAAACTTTAAAGAGCGCAAAAAGCATTAAGAAGAAAAATCTTTACAGATTTAGCAAAGTTTACTTTGAGTTTTTTAGAAATTTTTCAGAAGAATCGCATCGCTTTCGTTTTTGCCTTTGGCGATGGCGAGATTTTTACCGTCCAACGAAAGCGCAAGGCGGTATAAATAATTTTTCGGCAAATTTAAGAGAATTTTCGGAGCGGTTTCACCTTCCAAGTTTTGCTGCCAGATTTTTGCATCGCCGTTCGGTAAATTTTCGAGATAGTTCAATGCTTTGCTGTCGCTCGACCAGAAAATCTTTGAAACTGTCGAAGCAATTCCGAAATATTTTACGGACGGATTTTCTTTCTGAGTTGAAATCACATTGACGCTCAACTGTTTGTTTTCGGCGTTTTCTTTCGGTTTTTCCTTGATGCCGTGAAACGCGAGAAAATTTCCGTCGGGCGAAATTGAAAGAATCGCATCGGGCGCGACGTTTTCAATGTGTGAAAATGCTTCGGTTTGTTCGTTGACGAGATTTTTGCGGCAGATCAGATTCGATTTCGCGCTTTTCTGAATAAAGTAAAGCCATTCTCCGTCAGCCGAAACGACGGGCGAATACTCGGTTTCTTTTTCGGAAAAAGTCATCTGTTTCGGATTTTCGCCGTTCGTGTCGATTCGCCAAATATGCCGCGTCGTGCTTCTGTTCGATTCAAAATAAATGTATTTTCCGTCTGCCGAACCGACCGGATTTTCGTTGTTTGTTCCGGCATTTTCGGTCAGTTGCCGCCGAGTTCCGTCTTGCGGATTGACCGACCAAAGATCGACATTCCCCGTGATGCGCGAAGCATAAACGATATTTCCGTCCGCCGTCCAAGTGATTCCGGCGTTTCCGTCGCGGTTCAAATTTCCGAAAGTTATTTGTTTCAAGTTTTCGAGATCATCAACCGAAGCCGTCCAAATATGCGAATTTATCGTTTGCTGACGCGCCAGCAGAAATTTCCCGTCGGCTGAGATCGTCAAATTTCGATAGATCGTCAGATCGTTCGTCACGCGCTGAAGATCGTTCGTTTCCGAATTCAATTTCCAAAGCTGAAAAAAACGATTTTTTTCACGTCCGACAAGCAAAATATCTTTTTCGTTCGGCTGCCAGACGGTTTGCTCGATCTGCACGAGTCGCGGCGTTTCGAGTGTTTTCGCTTCGCCCGATTCGGCATTGACGAGCAAAAGTTTCGATGAATTTGTCTGATTCTGAACTTGTTCAACAGTCAAAATCGTCTTTCCGTCAGCCGACCACGAAGGAAAACCGCTTCGGTAAATCGTGTTCGGCGAAGTGCGCGACAAAAGTTTTCGCTCTTCGGCGGATTCAAGATTTTTTACAAAAAGCGACCATTCGGCTTGTTCGGGCAGAAAACGAATGAACGCGAGCTGTTTTCCGTCAGGCGCAAAACTGCCGCCGCTCCAAGCATTTTCTGAAATTCGCCGCGCTTCACCGCCGAATCTCGAAACTTCAAAAATATCGCCGCCTGCATCATTGCGGTCTTCGTTGCGAAAAACTATCATTTCGCCGTTTCTCGAAAATTGCAGATTCCCGAAAACTTTTTGATTGGAAACATTCAGTTTGAAATTGCTTCCCGTTTCCACGTCCTGCACAAAAATACTGCCTTCGCGGACAAACGCAAAAGATTTTCCGTCCGGCGAAATAACGGGAAAAGAAATGTCGCCCGAAAACGTCAGACGCTGAAAACTAACATTTTCGATCGGCGCAGAATTCGTTTGTTTTGAAAAAATGTAATTTATTGAAAAAGCTGAAAATACGGCGATCAAAAGAATCAAAGGAAATATTAAAAAGGCAGTTTTA
>DAITPE010000762.1:0-2345 GCA_036833775.1 Pyrinomonadaceae bacterium
CTGCCAAATCCGCGTTCAGATTCTGATATATTTCATGTTTATTTTGCTTAAATATTTTATTTTTACGAAATTATTCCGACTTTTTTCAAGTAAGTAACGTCTAAAATTGCGGATGTCGAAATGATTTCGCATTCGAAAAGCGCGTTTGTTATTATTCTCGTGCGAAAAAACGCTTGAATAAACACGAGTTGGATGTTGAAGAATTTAGCGGATGAGCAATTGGTCGAGTTATCGGTGTCGGGTGATGCGGATGCTTTCGGCGAGATCGTAAGACGTTGGGAGCGAAAGATTTTCGCGCTCTGTTTCGGTATGCTCGGACGCGAAGACGACGCGCGCGACGCGGTTCAGGAAGCATTTATTGCGGCGTATCGAAACTTGAAAAATTTTCGCGGTGAAGCAAAAGTTTCATCTTGGCTGCACAGAATCGCGGTCAATCAATGTTTGACAATCAAAAGACGTGCGAAAACTCGTTCGGAAGATTTTCTGGACGATGACGAAGCAGGCGAAGATCGGACATTTGTTGCCCCTGCGCATTTGTCGCCTTCGCGGACGACCGAGCAAGCCGAACGTCTGACGCTCGTGCGCCAAGCGGTTCACGCGCTGCCGACCGAATTGAAGGAAGTCGTCGTGATGAAGGAATTTCAGGAAATGACCTTTCAGGAAATTTCGGACACGCTCGAATTGCCGCTCAGCACAGTCAAAAGCCGTCTTTATACTGCGCTGAAACAGCTTCGGATGAAGCTCGAACGGACTCCGGTCGAAGTCGTTTAAGACGCAGGAAATTTATAAAAATATGATGAACAACAATAATCATCAAAATCCGAATTGCTCTTTTGCCGCCGAAATCGTCCCGTATATTTATGACGAGATCGGCGAAACGGAAAAGTCCGCCTTTGAATCGCATCTTGCCGATTGTGCAACTTGTCCAGAAGAATTGGCAGATTTTATGGACATTCGTTTTTCGGTCAATGAGTGGAAACAAACCGATTTTGTGCCGCTCGCCACGCCAATCATCGAAATTCCGTATGAAAAAGAGCAAGTTCGTGAAATCGCTGTCGTTCAAACTTCGTGGTGGTCGAATCTGCGCCAAATTTTCACGCTCTCTCCGGCTTGGATGACGGCTTCTGCGGTGATGGCGGCTCTGGTTATTTGCGTCGGTTTGGTTTTCGTAATTTTCAAATATTCGGGCAATGTAGAAGTTGCTGAAATCGGAAATGAAGCGAAGAAAAAACCGACAGTTTCGCCAACGACAGAAATTTCGTCGAATAAAACCGACGACAAAATCGCCGTTTCGGATGTTAATTCAAATTCGTCCGACAAATCGCCCGAGCCGTCAAAAATCTTAAACCCGCAGCCGAAGGAAGCGACGGTTGTTAAGGTTTCGGAAAGAAAGCCGAAAATCGTTACGCAAAATTCGCCGAATCGAACGACCAAAACAACGGTGAATAATGCAAATCGTCCAAATGTTCAAAAAAATTCACCTTCGAAGAATCGCCAGTTGCCGGGATTGAACAATTTTGACGAAGACGAAGACGATTCGCTGCGGCTTGCCGAATTATTTGACGATATTGAAACTTTGGAATAACTTTGAGGTTATCAAAAAAATGAAAAACGCCAATTTACTCAAAACTTTATTTTTTACGCTTTTGTTGCTGTTTTCTTTTTCAGTAACGAAAGCGCAAGAAAATCCGCCCGTTGACGATACGAACCAAGTTCAGCCGCCGAAAGCGCGACCGAATCTTCTTCGTGAACTCGGTTTGTCAAAAGATCAAATGCAGGCGATCAGACAATTGAATCAAGAAAAAAAGATTCAGATCGAAGAAGCACAGCAAAAAGCCGGAGAAGCGCGCAGAAATCTCGACATCGCAATTTATGCCGACAATGTAAACGACAGCGAAGTAAGAATGCGACTCGAAGAATTTCAAAAAGCACAAATGGAAGTTATCAAAATCCGTTCGACCGTCGAATACGAGATCAGAAAGATACTCACGCCCGAACAAGTCGTCAGATTCCGCCAGTTGCGGCAAAGATTTGCACAAGTTCGTGAAAACATCCAAAATCGTCGGCAGAATAATCAGCAAAATCAGCCGCCGAATCAACCGAATCGTTTCGTAAATCGGCGAAAACCTAATCAATAGGTTTCTTTTTTAATCCATCTCAGGCAAACAGCGGATATTTCTAAATATCCGCTGTTTTTATATTTGGCGTTTTTTCGTTCGTTCGTGTAACCTTTTAACTGAAACCAATTTGAAGAATTCAATTTAACAAAATCCATTAATGAATCTGCTCAAAAAATTTATTCTTGAATTACAGGAAACCAGTTTTTTGGTTTGGCGCGCTTTTAT
>DAITPE010000763.1:0-2336 GCA_036833775.1 Pyrinomonadaceae bacterium
AGTTCGGCGATGGCACTTCGCTGTACGAAGCCGTCGATTACGCGATCAACCGCGAGCTTCAAAATATACAAGGACGCAAAGCGGTCGTAATCTTTACGGACGGCGTTGACACGACATCGCGCCGCGCAAATTACCAGACGACGGTTAAAAATGCCGAAGAATCCGAGGCTTTAATTTATCCGATCCGCTACGATACGTATCAAGGCGGCGGAACTTGGAACAGCGGCGGCGGCGGAAATTATCCGCCGACAACACCGCGACGCAGAAGAAGCGGCGGCGGTTGGGGCGGAATTCTCGGCGATATTTTGGGCGGTGTCGTGATCGGCGGAAACAATTACCCGACACGGCGCGGCGGCGGTTCGGCTGGTTCGAGTCCCGAAGAATACGCGACCGGAAAGAAATATTTAGAAGAACTCGCAAGAAATTCGGGCGGACGTTCTTTTGAAGCGAATCAAAATCTGGACGCGGCTTTTTCAGGCATCGCCGAAGAGCTTCGCCGTCAATATTCGCTCGGCTATTATCCTGAAAAAGAAGGACAGATCGGCGAACGCCGTTCGATCCGTGTCCGCGTAATGCGTCCGAATTTGGTCGTCCGCGCTAAAAACAGCTACATTGTCGGCGCAAACAATAACCAAAAATTTGCAGGGAAATAAAGTTATAAAAGTAAAAATAGTGAAAAGGTGGAAAAGTAGGTTTTAATTTGCGAAGATTACTTTTCCACCTTTTAGCTTTTTTACCCTTTTACTTTTTCCTTTCCCTCGTGACATCTTTTATTATCGCTCGAAGCATCTTACAATCGCATTCGAGGTCTCAAAATGAAAAAACTTGCCATTTTCGCTTTTATTGCGGTTTTTATCGGGCTGAATATTTCTTTCGTTTCCGCACAAGCCGGACGCGGAACTCCGGCTGAATCGGGCAAAGCCAACAAACGTCCACCGCAAACTTCGCCGACACCGAAGCCGACACCGACACCCGAGGAAGAAAACACGACGAACATCGAACCGCTTCCTGTTCCTGTGACCGAAACACCCGAAGACGGCGACATTATCAAGGTCGATACTTCGGTCGTGACGATTCCAGTCAAAGTTTTAGACCGCAAAAATCGCTTTATCAGCGGTTTGACGAAAGAAGATTTTAAGGTTTGGGAAGATAACGTCGAGCAGGAAATTTCGCTTTTTTCCAACGAAGAACAGCCTTTTACGGTCGCGCTGGTTTTGGATATGAGCTTTTCGGCAAAATTCAAAGCCGAAGAAATTCAATCGGCGGCGATCTCTTTTATCGATCAGCTTCGCCCGAACGATAAAGTGATGGTCGTTTCATTTGACGAAGAAGTTCATCTTTTGACCGAACCGACGAGCGACCGCGACCGCATTTACCGCGCCATCAAAAGCACGAAGATCGATTTCGGAACGAGCGTTTACGAAGCGATGGATTTGGTCATTAATGAAAAATTCCGAAAGATCGGCGGCAGAAAAGCGATCGTTTTGTTTTCCGACGGCGTTGATACTTCGAGCCGCAAAGCGCACGATATGAACAATTTGAGCGATGCGCTCGAACTCGATGCGCTCATTTACCCGATTCGCTACGACACTTTTGCGGACGTGCAGGCGATGAAAAACAAGCCTGTTTCGACCGGTTCGCAACTTCCCGGACAAATTCCTTCAAAAACAAAAAGCCCGCTTCCTTTTCCGATGCCCGTGCCGACCGCCGGAATGATGGGCGATAAAGGAACGACGCCTGAAGAATACCGCAAAGCCGACGAATATTTGGATCAATTGGCTTTTCGCACCGGCGGCAGAATTTTTTATGCCAGCACGACCGCCAATTTAACCAAAGCCTTTGCCGATATTGCCGCCGAACTCCGCGAATTTTACAGCATCAGCTATTATCCGAAGGACGAAGCGCAAGAAGGCAAGAAACGAAAATTGAAAGTAAAGGTGAACCGTGAAAACGTCGCGGTCAAAGCGCGCGACAATTACGTCGTCGGGAAAGATGAAAATGCGAAAAAGTGAGGAGTTTCAATCCTCACTTTTTCTTTGAAAGACTTGTTTAAATCTCTGTTCCGTCAGGAATTACGGCGTTTTTCGGAATGATGATGATGCCTTCGCGGATGTAATAGCATTTGTTTTCGTCGTCTTTATGATCGATTCCGGCTTGGTTCAAAAGCTTCACATTTTTGCCGATCCGCACGTTTTTATCGATGATCGCGCGGCGGATGATCGAATTTTCGCCGATGCCGATGTGCGGACGATTATTTTTGACGTTTTCCTGCAATTCCGCCAAAGATTCAAAAAAATCCGAACCCATCACGATCGTATTTTCGATTCTCACGCCTT
>DAITPE010000764.1:0-2333 GCA_036833775.1 Pyrinomonadaceae bacterium
CAGATAGATTTTTTAATTTTTTAAGAAATCCGCGTTAATCAGCTAAATCCGTGTTTATCTGTGTGCTATTTCTTGTTTTCACAAACTTCTAAAGAAAGTTAGAAATTAAAAATTCAAAATTTATGTTGAAGATAAAATCGAAAGAAGAATGTCGTTGGGATATTGTCAGTCTTGGTGAAGTGATGCTGCGGCTCGATCCGGGCGACAAGCGCGTTCACACGACGCGTTCGTTTGAGGTTTGGGAAGGCGGCGGCGAATACAACGTCGCGCGCGGTTTGAAACGCTGTTTCGGGCTTCGTGCAGCAGTCGTCACGGCGTTTGCGGATAATCCGATCGGCAAATTGGTGCAGGATTTGATCTATCAGGGCGGCGTTGACCAATCGCACGTAAAATGGGTGAAATACGACGGCGTTGGGCGCACGGTGCGCAACGGAATGAATTTTACCGAACGCGGATTCGGCGTTCGTGCCGCGCTCGGTTGTTCTGATCGCGGAAATACTGCCGTGTCGCAACTCAAAAAAGGCGACATCGATTGGGAAAAGATTTTCGGCGAAGAAGGCGCGCGTTGGTTTCATACGGGCGGGATTTTCTGCGCCTTATCGGAAACTACGCCGGAAGTTGCGAAGGAAGCAATGGAAGTCGCGAAAAAATACGGCACGATCATTTCTTACGATCTGAACTATCGCGATTCGCTCTGGAAAGCGATCGGCGGACAGGCGAAAGCGCAGGAAGTCAACCGTGATCTTGCGCAATACGTTGACGTGATGATCGGCAACGAAGAAGATTTTACGGCGTGTTTGGGCTTTGAGGTCGAAGGTCAGGACGAAAATCATTCGAAATTGGACGTTGTGAATTTTGAAAAGATGATTCGCAAAGCCGTTTCCGAATTCCCGAATTTTCAAGTTGCGGCAACGACGCTTCGCAACGCAAAAACGGCAAGCATCAACGATTGGGGCGCGGTTTGCTTTACCGAAGACACGCTTTATCAAGCGACGATGCGCGAAAATCTCGAAATTTTCGATAGAGTAGGCGGCGGCGATTCGTTCGCGTCGGGTTTGATCTACGGATTTTTGTCGGGCGAAGACGCGCAGTTTGCAGTTAATTGCGGCGCGGCACACGGCGCACTCGCAATGACCACGCCGGGCGACACGACGATGGCATCTTTGGCAGACGTTCAAAGAGTAATGAAAGGCGGCGGCGCACGAGTAGCTAGATAGAATTAACCGCAGATGAACGCAGATAAACGCAGATAAATTCGATTTTTTCCAAAATGACTTTAAAAAATCTGTGTCCATCCGTGTTTATCTGCGGATAAAACAAAAATTATGAAAAGAGCAGAAGTTATTCAAAAAATTAAAGACATCGGCGTTGTTCCGGTCGTGCGGGCGGATTCGGCGGAAGAGGCTTTGGCGGCGGTTGCGGCGATCAAGGAAGGCGGCGTTCCGATTCTCGAAATCACGATGACGGTTCCGGGCGCGGTCAAAGTTATCGAAAAAGTTGCTGACGAGTTCGGCAGCGAAGTCGTGCTTGGCGCGGGAACTGTTTTAGACCCTGAAACGGCGCGGGCTTGCATTCTCGCAGGTGCAACATTTATCGTCAGTCCGGCGTTGAATCTCGCCACGATCGAGCTTTGCAGACGTTATTCCGTCCCGATCTGTCCGGGCGCATTGACGCCGACAGAAGTTGTCACGGCTTGGCAAGCGGGCGCGGATTTCGTCAAGGTTTTCCCGTGTTCGGCGATGGGCGGTGCGAGTTATATCAAAGGTTTGAAAGCACCGCTTCCGCAAGTTGAACTGATTCCGACGGGCGGCGTAAATCTCAACACGGCGGCGGATTTCATCAAAGCCGGTTCGAGCGCGCTCGGCATCGGCGCGGATTTGGTTGACCTGAAAGCATTACGCGCCGGAAACGCCGCAAAGATCACCGAAAGCGCGAAACAATTCGTCCAACTCGTCAAAGATGCCCGCGCAAATTAAGCGGAAAAGTTTGCAAACATCGATGAAAAAGCGTGTTTCATATCCGAAGCACGCTTTTTTTGCCGGTTATAAATCAACGCATCGAAATTCTTTATAAGACCGCCAAAAATGTCCGCAATGCGGCAAAAACCAGCCGTAATCGACGATTTTTTGCAAGGTTTTTAAAATAAATACCGTAGTCCCACAAATAAATATCACAGTTTTACAAATAAGTACTGTAGTTTTAGAAATAAATACTATAGTCCCATAAATAAATACTATATTTCCAAAAACAAATACTGTGATATTTAAAATAAATACCAGAGTCCCAAAATTAAATTTTCAGGTTTTTATTTTTGGAACTGTGGTATTTATTTT
>DAITPE010000765.1:0-2332 GCA_036833775.1 Pyrinomonadaceae bacterium
AGCGTTCTTCTAAAAAACGCGAAAGCCAAATATCGTCCGAGCCGATATAAGCGAAATATTCGCCCGAACTTTCTGAAAAACCTTGATTCAGCGTCGCACAAAGTCCGCGATTTTCGCGCACGATAAGTTCAGAATCGAATGGACAATTCTTTAAAACTTTTTCGATAATTTTCGGCGAATCGTCTTTCGAACCGTCGTCGATCACGAGCAGTTTTTTCGGCTTTAATGTTTGATTAATTATTGATTTCAAACATTTTTCGATAAACGGCGCGTGATTATACGACGGCACGAATGTAAAAACTTCACTTTTCGATTCAGCGTTTTTCATATCGAAAATCAATAGAAAATGAAAACATATTTGCCCGCGAATGTCATTTGTCGTTTAATAAATTCGGGATGAAGATTCTGCATTTTTTAGACACGGTCAATCGCGGCGGCGCGGAAACGCTCGTTTTGGACGTTTGCCGAAATGCGAAAAAAGCCGGAATCGAAATCTTTTTTGCACACGCAGGCGGCGGCGCACTCGAAAACGATTTTCGCGGTTCGGGCGCAAAATATTTCCGTTTGAATCGACGATTTGCCTTTGACGTTTTTCTCGTTTCCGATCTTCGTAAAATTATTAATGACAACAAGATAGAAATAATTCACACACATCAAGCAGTCGAAGCACTTCACGCTGTCACGGCGGTTTTAGGCACGAAAACAGAAGTCGTTTTTACGCATCACGGCATCGTTCCCGACAAAAAAAATCTTATCGCGACCAAGTTTTTACTGAATCGCGTCGCGCATAATATTTTGGTCGGAAACGAATCGAAAAAAACTTATGAAAGCGAGCATAATTTTCGTTTTCCGCGAAATACTTCGGTGATTTACAACGGCGTTGACGAGCAAAGATTAAAGCCTTCAAAAAAAGATTTTCGTAAAGAAATCAAAGTTTCAAACGAAACGCTTTTGCTCGGAATGGTCGGAAACTTTTATCCCGAACCTCGCAAAGATCAAATGACTTTGTGCCGCGCTTTGCCGCATATTTTTAAGGAAATACCGAATGTTCAGTGCGTTTTCGCCGGAAAAATATTTACAGGTGCGGAAGAAAAATTTGAAGAATGCGTAAACTTTTGCCGTGAAAACAAAATTGCCGACAAAGTTCATTTTTTAGGCGCAAGAAACGACGTTCCCGATATTCTTGCCGCGCTCGATATTTTCGTTTGCTCGTCGCTCGCCGAAGGTTTGCCGATCGCCGTCAATGAAGCAATGCTTGTCGGCATTCCGACCGTCGTTTCCGATATTCCACCGTTACTTGAAGCTTCAAACAACGGCGAATTTTCCGAAGTTTTTAAAACGCAAAACGCTGACGAATTGAGCGAAAAAGTTTTGAAATTATTGAAAGACGTAAACTTGCGCGAAGATTTGGGAAGCCGTGCGCTGAAATTTGCACACGAAAATTTCAGCATCGAAGCTCACTTAAAAAATCTCAAAAATCTTTACGAAACGGTTTTAAAGAAAAAATAGAACGCGGATTGGGCGGATTCGGCAGATTTTCGCAGATATTTTTGTAGAATAAATCCGTTTTTATCAGCCAAATCCGTCTGATTCGCGTTCCAATTCTTACTCTTTCCCGAGCAACAATCTTTCCAAAAATTCACGATCGTCGTATTTTCCCTGTCTGCCTTGGCGAACGATAACGAGATCGAGCGAAGGAATTATATAAAGGCGTTGATTGAGCGCACCTGCCGCCATATACAAATCTTTTACGCCCGAAATCACGCCGCTTTGACGAATATTTTCCATATTCGAACGCGGTTTTCTTTGATTTCCGTCTGCATCTATCGCATCGTGATTCAGCCAAAATGTAATACCGTAAGCAGGATTTATTTTTGAACCGATAATTAATTCGTCAAGCAATTTTTTCTTGATGATTTGTTTACCGTTCCATTTTCCGCCGTTTTTCAGAAAAAGTCCGAATTTCACCCATTCACGCGCCGTCAAGCTTGCGCCTTGCGGAAGCAAGAGATCGCCTTCGACTTTTCGCCAAAAGCCGACATTCAAACCGATCGGCTTCAAAATTCTTCGTTCTAAATAACCGTAAACCGTTTCGTTTTTGGCTTTTAGTTTGCGTTTCATCACTTCGCCGAAAGTTTGAAAAGGAACGGGACCGTATTCAAAATGTGTTCCGGCGGCAAAACTTACAGGCGAATTTACCGCGTCCTTATAACTCGGCACGCGACCGATTTGTCCGGCGTCGATTCCGCTCGTCAGTGAAAGCAATTGGCGAAGCGTGATGTTTGCTTTTTGCGGATCGTTTTTCCATTCGGTGATCGTGTCGGAAACTTTT
>DAITPE010000766.1:0-2330 GCA_036833775.1 Pyrinomonadaceae bacterium
TTTCTTATCCGAAACTTTGTTTCTGCGCGGTTTTTTCATAATTTCGGGCAGTATTTATTTGCACATTTTCTTCCGAAACTGTTGTCGGTTCGGTCGCAGTTTCTGCTTCATCGCTCAGCCCGACCTTTTCGAGATCGGCAAATGCGACGATCAATAAAAGAATGACCAAAGACAAAGTTGACAGCACATAGATCACGGCTACTTGCTCGAAATAAAGCAGTGTCGCAATTACTGCCGCGACCAGCAGCATTAAGCCGAAAACCTTTTTTCTTTTGCTGATAAATTGTGTTTTTTCCGTTTGTTTATTCATATTTAATCCCTTGTTTAAAGTTCGGCTTTTCGCCGAAAATCATTTATTATCCCCGAAAAAATCGATTCAAAGTTTCGTCAAAGAATAGAGACAGAAATACTTTTTCCTCAATGAATTTCGAGAAAATAACGCTCAAGAACGCGCCCAGAAAAACCGAGACACTTTATTTATTTTGAGTTGAATTTAGGATTAAACTATTGGTGGAGCGCGGTCTGACGGAGAGACAAAAATGTCCGTAGAGACGGAAATTGCCGCTCGATAATAATTCGGATTTACCGCTAAAGACAGAAACTCTGTCGTTTGCCGCCGATTTTTGACGACATCGGCAAGGTCGAAGAATTTTAAGTTTTTCTGGCTTTTGGATTTGACCGTGCCGCTGTGTATGTTGGAGTTATTGACGGAAAATGCGTAGGATTTTGATTTTCCCGAATGAATCTGAGAAGCGTCTTTTTCGGTTTGCGACGCAGTTTCGGGAAAAGGTAAAAACTGTATTCCTTCACCGCCGGAAAAGAAAAGCCCGGTCATCACGCCGACGATCAAAATCAAGCGTGTAAAGGATTTCAGATTTTTTAAAACATCCTTCATTTCTCCGTAATGATTTATATTGTAACAATTTATATGCTTCATTGGAAGCCTTTTATTAAAAAACAAATAAATCCGTCCGCTCAAAAAACGATTTCAAATGTGTGAATAGATAAGGTAAAAACGAGTTTTTGACTCTGAAATTACAGTTACAAATTCTTTGAATCGATTCTAAAGCTACAAACATCGCATTCATATTTTGACTGATGAATCTAAAAATCCAGTTTGACGTTTAACGTAATTCATCCTACTTTTTGATGCGAAATATCATCATACGATCAATGAACACGTAAAAGGCTTGAAAATAATTGTGCGCCGAGCATTTAATTATGAGATAATTTTCACAAGCATTTTACGCGTTAATTATTGGAGGAAAGGTTTTATGGCACAAAAACCGAAAGTGGTAATTATCGGCGGCGGATTTGGCGGACTTCAGGCGGCAAAGGCATTAGGCGGAAAAAATGTCGAGGTTGCGCTGATCGACAAGAAAAATCATCATACGTTTCAACCGCTTCTGTATCAGGTGGCGACCGCGGTTCTGTCGCCCGGCGAGATTGCTTCGCCGATTCGCAGAATTCTGCATCGTTATAAAAACGTGCAGGTCGTTTTGGGCGAAGCCGTCGGCTTCGATCTTGAAAAAAAGGTCGTCAAGCTCGGCGATGATTCGGAAGTTCCCTTTGATTATCTGATCGTGGCGGCGGGTGCGCGGCATTCTTATTTCGGTCACGACGAGTGGGAAGACGATGCGCCGGGTTTGAAAACCGTCGAAGATGCGCTCGAAATCCGGCGGCGCGTGCTGCTCGCTTTTGAATTAGCCGAGCGCGAAGCTTATTTGACGGGTGTTAAAAAACATCTGAGTTTTGTCGTCATCGGCGGCGGCGCGACGGGCGTTGAAATTGCGGGCGCGATCGCGGGAATTGCGCGTCAGGCGTTGGCAAACGATTTTATATTGACCGACACGCGCCGTGCGCTCGTGATGCTTTTCGAAGGCGGCGACCGCGTTTTAAATACGTTCGATCCGAAGCTTTCCGAACACGCGAAAAATGATCTGGAAGGCTTGGGAGTTGAAGTTTACTTAAACAGTTTTGTCACGGAAGTCGAACCCGGACGCGTCCATGTCGGCGAAAAATGGATCGATTGCGACGTTGCGGTTTGGGCGACTGGCGTTGCCGCTTCGCCGCTCGGCAAAATGCTCGGCGCAGAAACCGACCGCGCCGGACGCGTTTTCGTGAACAACGATCTGACGATTCCGAGCAATAAAAACGTCTTCGTGATCGGCGATATGGCTTCGCTCAAACAAGCGGACGGCAAACCCGTTCCGGGCGTTGCTCCGGCGGCGATGCAAATGGCGGAAAACGCCGCCGCGAACATTTTGCGCGACATCAAAGGCGAAACCCGCAAGGATTTCAAATATTTCGACAAAGGCTCGATGGCAACG
>DAITPE010000767.1:0-2308 GCA_036833775.1 Pyrinomonadaceae bacterium
CGAGCGTTTGAATACCGTTATCGAAAATATCGCCGAAGGTTTGGTAATTTCCGATTTGGACGGCAAATTACTTCATTGGAACAAAGCGAGTTTGGAAATGCACGGCTTTACCAAACAAGACGAACATTTACGTCCGTTTGAAACCTTCGCCGAAACGATGGAGCTTTCCACGCTCGACGGCAAAGTTTTGAGTTTGGATGAATGGGCGATTTCGCGTGTGTTAAAAGGCGAAATACTTCATAATTTTGAAGTTCTCATCAAGCGGAAAGACATCGAATGGGAACGCATTTTCAGCTACGGCGGCGCACGCGTCAAAGATGCTTCGGGCAAAGAAATCGCTTTTTTAAGCATAACCGATATAACCGATAAAAAACGCGCCGAAGAAGAATTGAAAAAATTGAACGATCGACTCGAACAACGCGTGATCGAAAGAACGCTCGAAGTTCATCAATCGGAAGAAAGATTGAGATTGGTCGGAGATAACGGAACGGACGGCTATTGGGATTGGGATTTGAAAACCGATGAAACATATATGAGTCCGAGTTTTAAAGCCTTGTTCGGTTATGAAGACAGCGAGCTTCCGAATCACGCATCGACTTGGCAAATGCTGCTCGTTCCCGAAGACAGGGAAAGAGCAAAACAGGCTTATCTCGACCACATAAACGAAAACAAACCCTACAATTTACAACTTCGTTACAGACATAAAAACGGTTCGATCGTTTGGGTAAATTGCCGTGGCGTGGCATTGAAAGACGAAAACGGCGAATTCGTCCGAATGGTCGGAACGCATATCAATATCACACAGCAAAAGGTTGCCGAAGAATCACTTTACAAACTCAATTCACAACTCGAACAGCGGGTTTTGGAGAAAACGAAAGAAGTTCGGCAAAGCGAACTGCATTTCCGTCAGCTTTCCGAAAGTTTGCCGCTGTTGGTTTGGACTTGCCGCGGCGAAGACGGAATGTGCGATTATCTGAGTCCGCAATGGGTTGAATACACGGGAATTTCCGAAGAATACCAGTTCGGTTTTGAATGGCTCAACCAGATTCATCCTGACGATCAAGAACAGACGATAAACTTTTGGAAGCAGCAATCGAGACTTGGCGAGCCGTTGGATTTTGAATTCAGAATCCGTCGCTATGACGGCGTTTACCGCTGGTTTCAAACAAGGGCGATGCCGTTAAAAGATTCAAACGGAAAGCTCATTAAATGGTTCGGCACAAATGTTGACATCGATAATCGTAAACTCAATGAACAAACGATGCAGTTGCTGCAAAATTTGTCGGACAAAGTTGCCAAAGCCGAAAGTTTAGAAGCGGCATTTACGGAAATTCTTGAAGAATTGAGAACCTCGACAGGTTGGGAAGTCGGCGAAATTTGGGTGCCGGAAGAGGACGGGAAAAATTTGACTCTGATCAAATCGGTATTTAACTCAGACAAATTGCTGGAAAAATTCAGCAAAGAAAGTTTCGGAATAAAATTTGCCCCGAATGAAGGTTTGCCGGGAATGGTTTGGAGTTCGAAAAAATCGGTTTTGATGCAGAATTTGAATTCCGACAAGAGATTTCTAAGACGCGATCTGGCAGAAAAAACAGGTGTCAAAACAGGAATCGGAATACCGATTTTGATTCAGAATAACGTGTTATCGGTTTTGACCTTTTTCTCGAAAAAAACCAAGCCCGAAGATGAACGAAGCGTTAAACTGATAACTTCCGTCGTTTCACAAATCGGCGAATTTTTGCAGCGAAAGAAAGCCGAAAACGAACTTCGCCAAAGTCAATTGCGCTTACAATTGGGCATCAGCGTCGCGAAAATGGCGATCGTTGAATTGGATTTAGTCTCGAATGTTTGCGAACTCAGTCCTGAAGCTATTGAATTGTTCGGTTCCGATCCTGAAATAACGAAAATCACGCGCGAAGAATTTCGCAACAAGATTCATCCCGAAGATCGTGAATGGGTTTCTCGGCTCGTTGAAAATGCCGGAAATCCGAACGGCAACGGACTACTCGAAGTTCAACACCGCATTATTCGCAAAGACGGTGAAATTCGCTGGTTTAATGTCAGGGAACAATTTTATTTTGCGAAAAACAGCGAAAATCAGATCGTTTCACACAAAGCCGTTTTAGTATTTTTGGATATTACCGATTCAAAAAATATGGAAGAAACCGTGCGGTTGAGCGAAGAAAGATTGCGGCGGCTGCACGAAATCGTTTCCGATTATGATTTGAATTATGAAGAAAAAATCAACGAAATTATCAAATTCGGAAATGAAATATTTGAGTTTGAAAGCGGTGTCTTGGGTGAAATA
>DAITPE010000768.1:0-2299 GCA_036833775.1 Pyrinomonadaceae bacterium
ATAACTACACGCTTACTTCGTGCGCGTTTCTTCATTTTTAGAACTCTAAAATTCTTCTTTAGAACTCTAAAATTCCTCTTTAGAACTCTAAAAACCTTTTCGAGACTTCTAGAAATGTTTTTTAGAACTCTAGAAATGTTTTTTAGAACTCTAAAAATGTTCGTTAGCGTTCTAGAAATGTTTTTTAGAACTCTAAAAATGTTCTTTAGAACTCTAAAATTCATTTTTAGAGTCCGATTATTTTATTACCAACCAATATTTGCATTTCGCCGTCTGAAATTGTTATAGCTTATTTATATAGATTTTTTTTATAAGGAAATTTTACAATTATGGGTGAACCGAAAACATTTGAAGATAACTTTCAGGAATTCGTTAAAACTGTTGAAACTAATGCGGTAACTTTCTTTGAAACGGTTGCCGATACGTTTGTCGGAAAAGCCGAATCTTTGCGCGACGGCACGGAATTCGACGCGGTCGAACTGCCGCGCGATCTTGCCGCGCATAGAAACGCGCAAACCGAATGGTGGTATTACACCGGACACGGCAAAACCGATTCGGGCAAAGAGTTCGGCTTTGAACTCGTCTTTTTCAAACGCCGCACGGACGAAGATAAATTTTCGCTCGTTCCGCTGCGTCTGTTCGGAAATCCGCTCTATTTCGCGCACTTCGCGTTGACCGATGTAACCGAAAAGAAATTCCGTTACGCGCACCGCAAAAGCGCGAACGGCGTTTTCGATCTGCCCGCTTCGGCGAGCGAAAAACATTTTCACCTGCGGCTCGGCGATTGGTCTTTGCGCGAATCGCACGGCACGCATATTTTGCGCGCGACAGCAAAAAACATCGTCTGGGAAGCCAACTTGAAACCGACGAAACCCGCAGTTTTGAACGGCAAAGAGAAAATCGGCGTTTCGTATAAAGACGAAGGTCAGGCTTCGCGCTATTTTTCATACACGCGGATGGAAATGGAAGGCGATATGATAATTAACGGCGAACCCGAACATTTTACAGGCTCGGCGTGGATGGATCGCGAATTCGGCACTTGGACACCGACCGAACGCCAGAAAGGTTGGGATTGGTTTTCGATCCAACTCGACAATAATTGCGAAATTATGTGTTACCAACTCCGCGACAGCGAAGGCAATCCGTCGCCTTTTTCGAGTGGAACTTATGTCAACGAAAACGGCGATTTCGAGCCGCTTTCAAGTGAAGATTTCACGATCGAACCGACCGGATTCTGGAAAAGCCCGAAAACGAACGCGACTTATCCGAGCGGCTGGAAGGTAAAATGCGAACGATTCGGTTTGGATTTAACGGTCACGCCCGTCATCGAAGATCAGGAGCTCGACACACGCGGCACGACGATGATCGTCTATTGGGAAGGCGCGTGCGAAGTAAAAGGCAAAGCGGGCGAATTTGATATAAACGGTCGCGCTTATGTCGAACTCGTCGGCTACGACCGTTCGCACGATCAGCCCAACTTAGCTTACTTTTTGATGGGAAATCAGTTTGAATTTATTTCCTAAACCGTTCGCAACTGACAAAAAAAGTTGGTCAACTATCGGTAATAGTTGACCAACTTTTACTGATAATTGTTCAACTATTCGCAAAAAGCCGCCCGAATCATCGGGCGGCTTTTCTTACTTTTAAACTCTTTCAAGTTCTATTTTTTATCGATCTCGGCTTTTAATTTTGCTGCCAAATCTTTGTCGAGATTCAGCAAAGCGTTGTATTGTTCGGTTGCCGAAGCTTTGTCTTTTCTGCCGAGATAAATGATGCCGAGATTGAATCTTGCTTTTGTAAATTTCGGACTCAATTCTAAACATTTTTGATAAGATTCGATCGCTTTGACGGGTTGATTGTCGGCGAAATATGCGTTGCCGAGCAAATAATAGCCGTCCGAATAATCTGGATTATTTTTCGTAAATTCGACCAAACCGCTGACGGCTTTGTCGTAATATTTCGATGCATCGAGCGGTTTTCCGATAAAATCGTAAGAGCGACCGAGATAGAAATTGGTTTCACCGTCGTTCGGATTTATCCGCAAAGCGTTATTACACGCCGTGATCGCTTGTTGATATTGCTTCGTATCGTTGTATGCGCGGCACAAATTCGTGTAAGCCAGACTTTGATCGGGCAGGAATTTGATCGCGGCAAGCGCGGCTTGGATCGCGTCTTCGTGACGGTTCGCAAGACTGTAATACCAGCTCAGATCGGTGTAAATATTGCCGTCGTTCGGAAAAATCCGCAAACCTTTGCGCGAAATGTCGATCGCATCCTGAAAACGTCCTTGACTGCGGTA
>DAITPE010000769.1:0-2297 GCA_036833775.1 Pyrinomonadaceae bacterium
AAAGTTTTACGCAAAGAGCGCAAAGAATCTCTTCAGTTTCTAATCTTGATTCACAAAAATTTATCCGCTCAAATCCGCCGAATCTGCTGAATCTGCGTTCAAAAAAGTTATTTTCTCCTTTCTAAACTGCAAAACCGGCATCAAAGGAAAAGGTTTCGTTCTTTCGAGCGAAACCTTTTTTAATTTTGGCGTTTCAATTTGTTCAAAAATTGTTACAAAACTATAATTGAATAATTTTCCTGCGAGGTTTCCGAATAAAACAGATGAAAAACAACATTTTATTGTTTCTGATGATTTTTATGGCATTTACCGCAAACGATTTTGCACAAGGCAAAATTACATATCCCAAAACAAAAAAAGTCGCGCAAACCGACGATTATTTCGGCACAAAGGTCGCTGATCCGTATCGTTGGCTCGAAGATGACAATTCCGCCGAAACGAAGGCTTGGGTTCAGGCGCAAAACAAAGTGACCTTCGATTATCTGAACAAGATTCCCGAACGCGCCAATATCAAAAACCGCTTGACCGAACTTTGGAATTACGAAAAATATTCCGCGCCGTTCAAACGTGGCAGTAAATATTTTTATTACAAAAACGACGGTTTGCAGAATCAATCGGTTTTGTATGTCGCCGATTCGGTCACGGACAAAGGTCGCGTTTTGCTCGACCCGAACAAACTTTCAACCGACGGAACCGTTGCGCTTTCAGGACTTTCGATTTCCGACGACGGAAAATTGATGGCTTACGGTTTGGCGGGCGCGGGTTCGGATTGGCAGGAATGGCATTTTTTGAACGTCGAAACGGGAGAAAAGCTCGCGGACGTTCTCAAAGACATTAAATTTTCCGGCGCGTCTTGGAAAAAAGACAGTTCCGGCGTTTTCTATTCGCGCTACCCGACGCCGGATGAAAAATCGAAACTTTCGGCGGAAAATTTCAATCAGAAACTTTATTTTCACGAACTCGGCACACCGCAGTCGGACGACAATCTCATTTACGAACGTCCCGACGATAAAGAAATGTTCGTCAGCGGATTCGTGACCGAAGACGGAAATTTTCTCATCATCAACGTCGGCAAAGGAACTGCGCCGATGAATATGGTTTACTTCAAAAACCTCACGATGTCGCGCGCGCCGATCATTCCTCTCGTCGATAAATTGGAAAACGATTACAGCTTTATCGGCAATGTCGAAGGTGTTTTTTACTTCAAGACCGATAAAAACGCGCCGCGCGGTCGCATCGTTTCGATCGATGTCGGAATGATGCAGAAAGGCTGGACGGAAGTCGTGCCGCAAGCCGCCGAAACGCTCGAAAGCGTCGGTTTTATCAACGATCAATTTGCACTTTCTTACTTGAAAGACGCTTACACACAGTTCAAGATTTACGACCGCAAGGGCAAATTCGTGCGTAATGTCGAGCTTCCGGGAATCGGTTCGGCAGGCGGTTTCGACGGCAAACGCACCGACACGGAAACTTTTTACACTTATTCGAGCTTTAACACGCCGCCGACGATCTTTCGTTACGATATGAAAACAGGCAAATCGGAGCTTTTCCGCAAATCCGAGGTAAAATTCAATCCCGACGATTACGAAGTCAAACAAGTTTTTTACAACTCAAAGGACGGCACACGCGTTCCGATGTTCATCGTCCATAAAAAAGGCATCAAACTCGACGGTACGAATCCGACGATGCTTTACGGCTATGGCGGTTTTTCGATCTCTTTGACTCCGAGTTTTGCGGTCACGCGGCTTGTTTGGATGGAAATGGGCGGAGTTTTTGCAATGCCGAATCTTCGCGGCGGAGCGGAATATGGCGAAGATTGGCACATCGCCGGAACGAAATTGAAAAAACAAAATGTTTTCGACGATTTCATCGCGGCGGCGGAATATTTGATTAACAATAAATATACCAGCCCGAAAAAACTCGCCATTTCCGGCGGTTCGAACGGCGGGTTGCTCGTCGGCGCAGTGCTCAATCAGCGTCCCGATCTGTTCGGCGCGGCACTTCCTGCAGTCGGCGTGATGGATATGCTTCGTTTCCACAAATTCACGATCGGCGGCGCGTGGCGTTCCGATTACGGTTCGAGCGAAAACGAAGCCGAATTCAAAGCCATCTACAAATATTCACCGATTCACAACATTAAAAAAGGCGGCAATTATCCGGCAGTTTTGGTAACGACCGCCGACCACGATGACCGCGTCGTTCCCGCGCACAGTTTCAAATACGCGGCGACTTTGCAGGAAAACCAGAAAGGCAAAGCTCCCGTTTTGATCCGTATCGAAACCAAAGCCGGACACGGC
>DAITPE010000770.1:0-2293 GCA_036833775.1 Pyrinomonadaceae bacterium
ATCGCCGTCGTGATGATGTATTTCGGCGGCAGCGCGGTCGTCGCAAATATGCAGAATCCCGCCGAGGGAATGACGTCGGGCGATTTTACGATGTATGTCGCGTTTACGATCTTTATGGTGCTCCCGATCGTCGATCTGGCGAATATCGGCACGCAGATCACCGAAGCGTTTGCGGGTTTGGACAGAATTTCCGAAGTGTTTGCGATGAAGACCGAAACCGATGCCGACGCGCATCTCGCCGCTTTGCCGCAGATCGACGGCACGATCGATTTTCAGGACGTGCATTTTGAATACGAAGAAAACGTGCCCGTCTTAAAAGGCGTTTCGTTCCATTCGCAAGCCGGAACGACGACCGCGCTCGTCGGTTCTTCGGGTTCGGGCAAATCGACGATCCTTTCGCTCGTGCTGAATTTTATACAGCCGTCGCGCGGCAAAATTTCGATCGACGGAAAGGATTTGCAGTCGGTAAAACTGCACGATTACCGCCGACATCTTGGAGTCGTCTTACAGGACAATTTTCTTTTTGACGGCACGATTCTTGACAATATCCGCTTTTCAAATCCGCAGGCATCGTTTGAAGAAATCCAAGCCGTCTGCAAAGTCGCCAACGCGGACGATTTTATCGAAAAATTCCCCGAAAAATACAAAACCATCGTCGGCGAACGCGGCGTAAAACTGTCGGGCGGACAAAAACAGCGCATCGCTATCGCCCGCGCTTTGCTCGCAAACCCGCGAATTTTGATTCTTGACGAAGCAACCAGCTCGCTCGATTCGGAAAGCGAAGCGTTGATACAAGAAGGTTTGAACCGTCTGCGCGAAGGTCGCACGACGTTCGTGATCGCGCACAGACTTTCGACGATTCGTTCGGCTGACCAGATTCTGGTCGTCGAAGCAGGCGAAATTCTCGAACGCGGAACGCACGAAGAACTGATAAAACTCGACGGTCGCTACAAACAGCTTTACGACAAGCAGTATAAATTCGAGCAGAATCTGTTCGTCAATCCGGGCGAAGAAATTAAAACGGAAGAGAAGTTTTCCGTATCGAAACTATAAAAAAAGGAAGAGAAAAAAGTAAGAAAAAATGGCAGAAGAAACACAAAATTATCAAAATCATACGCGCTATTTCCCGCTGGTGCATTTCGTAATTACGCCGTTGCTTTTTATCAATTTGATCTGGCAGATCGTCGATCTGAGCCGTTTCAAAAATTGGGACGAAGCCAATGATTTGTTGATCGCGGTGATTTTAACCCTGATTTCATTAGCCGCCAGAATTCAGGCTTTGAAGGCGCAGGACCGTGTGATCAGATTGGAAGAAAGGCTTCGTTACAAAGAAGTTTTGCCGCAAGAACTTTATGAACGCGCAAAATCTTTGCGAACATCGCAAATCATCGCGCTGAGGTTTGCTTCGGACGAAGAATTGCCCGAACTGATCGTGAAAACGCTGAACGGCGATTTTGAAAAGACAAAGGACATCAAGCTCGCCGTCAAAAATTGGCGCGGAGATTTTTTAAGAGTTTAGTTTTGACACTTCGTCGGAAATTTCAAGACATGATTCGATTTTCCGTCAGAAAATTTAATAAATCCGAAATTAGGTACGTTTTTATCTTTCAAAAGCGTGCCTTTTCTTTCGGTTTTCAAATCGCTTTTCGGATAAAATTGAAATGTTCCTTCAACGAAAATTGCCAAAGTCAGATCGCTTAATTCGGGTTCGTCAAAACCGACATACAAAACCCTCGCATCGAACGACAAAGCCAACGGCTGCGTTTTGAAGGGAATTCGCCATTTCTTTTGAACCGTTGATAAATCTTTTTCATCAACGAGAAAAACTTCGCTCAATAAAAAGTTGGACGGAAGATAAAATTTCAGATTATTTCCCCGAACCATTGTGACGAATTCTTGAGCCGTGATTTCCTGCATCGGAATCGTGACCGAACAAGCAAAACATTCCGAATCGGCGAAAACCGGATCGGGCAAAATCAATGAAGCCGCCTCGCCGAGCGGAGATTTTAAAGTGGTTTTCAGGTTTAACGGCGCACTCTGATCTTTTTGAGCTTTTTTTACCTGTTCGATCTTTTGACAAGTCCCGGCATCGAAACCGACCTTGAAATTCAAACCTTTTGTTTCAAGTAAAGAGTTTGCAGTTTTGGCAAAATCTTGAACCGAAATCTTCGGATTTTTAGTTTTGACATCCTTCAATTCAGCAACCAAATCGGTTTTATCGATCGCAAAAGGTGCAATTTTAGCCTGAAAAGCTTTTGTTTGAGAATTTACCGAAAACAAAATAAACCAGGCG
>DAITPE010000771.1:0-2288 GCA_036833775.1 Pyrinomonadaceae bacterium
GACTATGAAAGCATTTTCAACAGAAAATTTACGAAATTTAGCTGTCATTGGTCACGGCGACTCGGGTAAAACGCAACTCGTGAGTTCTTTACTGCAAGTCGCCGGAGCTACACAACGTTGGGGAAAGGTTGCCGATGGAACGACCGTGACTGATTACGACGAAGATTCGATCGAAAGAAAAGTTTCCCTCAACAATAATTTTGCACATCTCGAATACAAAGACACCAAATTCAATTTGATCGATACGCCCGGATACGCCGCATTCGTTTCGCATGCACGTCCGGCTTGCCGTGTCGCCGATTGCGCTTTGGTGGTCGTTGACGGCGTAAACGGTATCGAAGTTCAAACCGAAAAAACTTGGAGTTACGCCAATGAATTTATGCTGCCGCGCTTTATGGTCATCAATAAGCTCGACAAAGAACGCTCGGATTTCGGTCACGCGCTCGACACGGCGAAAGATTCTTTTGCGCGTTCGATCGTGCCGTTTACGCTGCCGATCGGTTCGGAAGAAAATTTCAAAGGCGTCGTCGATGTCGTTCATCAAAAAGCTTACGAATTCGATGAAAACGGTAAAGCGAAAGAAATTCCGATTCCCGAAAAAGGAAGCGAACTCGTAAAATCGACACGCGAACGTTTGATCGAGATCGTTGCCGAATCAGACGACGAATTGATGGAAAAATATTTTGAAAACGGCACGCTCGAAGAAGAAGATATTTATCCGAACTTAGCAAAAGCCATTGCGAAAAGCCGTTTGTGTCCGGTTTATGCGGTTTCGTCGGAAACATTGGTCGGGCTTTCGATTTTGCTCGATCACATCGTCGAATTCGCACCGAATCCGGCAACGCACGAATCCGAAAAAGGTTATGCCGATGCCGAATTGACAGGCGAAAAAATTGCACGTAAATACAACAACGACGAACCGTTCAGCGCGTATGTTTTCCGAACCATCGCCGATCCGTTTGCGGGCAGGATCAACATTATGAAAGTCGTTTCGGGCAAGATTTCGCACGACGCGACCGTTTTCAATTCCACGCGCGATTCGCAGGAACGTCTCGGCGCATTGCACGTCATTCAAGGAAAAACTTTGGATAAAGTCGATTCGGCGCAAACGGGCGACATCATCGCGGTTGTGAAATTAAAAGACACGCAAACAGGCGACACGCTTTGCGACAAAGCCAATCCAATCGTTTATCCGCCCGTGAAATATCCCGAAGCGGCGATTGCGTTTGCGATCGAACCGAAATCACGCGCCGACGAAGAAAAGATTTCCGTCGCTCTGCACAAGATTTTGGAAGAAGACCCGAGCCTGCATTTTGACCGTGACGCGCAGACCAAAGAATTCATTCTCTCGGGAACGGGGCAACTGCATATCGAAACGGTTGTCGCCAAACTGCACAAACGCTATCACGTCGAGGTCGATCTTCATCCGCCGAAAGTTCCGTATAAGGAAACGATTACGGCGCAAGTGGAAGTTCAGGGCAGACATAAGAAACAATCGGGCGGTCGCGGTCAGTTCGGCGATTGCAAATGTATCTTTGAACCGCTCGAACGCGGCGGCGGCTTTGAATGGGTGGACAAAATCTTCGGCGGCGCGGTTCCGGCAAACTTCCGTCCGGCAATCGAAAAAGGAATCGTCGAAGCCGCCCAAGGCGGAGCGGTTGCAGGTTATCCGTTAGTGGATTTCAAAGTCACCTTGATTGACGGCAGTTTTCACTCGGTGGACAGCGACGAACACAGTTTTCGCGCCGCCGGACGCAAAGCCTTCCGCAACGCGATCGAAAAAGCCAAACCGACGCTGCTCGAACCCATTATGGACGTCGAAGTTTTCTGTCCGATCGAAGTTTCGGGCGACATTATGGGCGATCTGAACAGTCGGCGCGGCAGAGTCGGCGGAATGGATATGCGCGGAAAACAACAAGTCATCAAAGCGCAAGTTCCACTCGCAGAAATGCTCGATTATCAATCGAAACTGAACTCGATCACGCAAGCGCGAGGCAGTTACCATATGCAGTTTTCGCACTACGATCCGCTTCCGGGCAATCTCGCCGGAAAAGTGATCGAAGAAGCGAGAGCCGCTGGCAGAATCCGCGTCCACGAAGACGACGAATAATAAACGAAGCCAGAAGCCCGCGCGTCAGCAAGGGCGGAAAACCTTAAATTAACCATTCCAAAACCGAAAAAGGAAAATGATTCAAGTGCTTTGTCACAATAAACATTTTCCTTTTTCACTTTTTGGCTTGTGTTTTATAATAAACGAGCAATGGAAACAGTAATTAAAAGATTTAAGT
>DAITPE010000772.1:0-2282 GCA_036833775.1 Pyrinomonadaceae bacterium
TTCCGAAGCCGAAAAACAAACAGGCGTGATCAAAGTTTTTACGCATTTGAATTCGGTCAAAACGAAAGACACAAAAGACGATGCTTTTTGCGCTTTGCAGGACGATAAGATCAAATTCAACGGTCAACCGATCGCGCTCGTCGTGGCGGAAACCTTTGAGCAAGCACGTTTTGCGGCGCGTCTTGTCAAAGCTGAATACAATGTTGAAACACATCAAACAGTCACCGAAAAAGCCGCAACTGTTCCGTCGCGCGGCGGCAAAACGCGTGGAAATCCGCAGGAAGCTTTGCAAAAATCCGATGTAAAATTCTCTGCCGAATACACGATTCCGATCGAACATCACAATCCGATGGAACCGCACGCCGCGATCGCTTTTTGGGAAGGCGAAAAGCTTTCCGTTTTCGATAAATCGCAAGGCGTAAAGGAAGTACAAAGTCATTTGGCGAAAAGTTTCGGGGTTGCAGCAGATAATGTTCACGTCGTTTCGCCGTTTGTCGGCGGCGCGTTCGGTTCGTCGCTGAATCCGAATTATTATCCGTTTATGACGGCGGCGGCGGCGCGTGAGATCAAACGTCCCGTCAAAGTAAATTACACGCGGCGGCAAATGTTCACAGGACACGGTTATCGTCCATACACGGTTCAAAAAGTTCAGATCGGTGCAAGCAAAGACGGAAAATTGCAATCGATCATTCACGAAGCAACGGGAAATACTTCGTCGTTTGAGGATTTTTCCGAAAGTCCGAACGGTTTCGGGCGAACTTTGTATAATTGTCCGAATTACGACACGCCGTATAAATTAGCAAAAACCGATCTTCCGACTCCGACTTGGATGCGTGCGCCGGGTGCAGTTTCGGGCGCGTTTGCGCTCGAATCGGCGATTGACGAACTCGCCTACGAATTGAAGATCGATCCGCTTCAGCTTCGTATTATTAATTACGCCGAAAAAGACCCGGACACGGGCAAACCGTTTTCTTCAAAAGCTTTAATGGATTGTTTCAAACAAGGCGCGGCGAAATTCGGTTGGGAAAAACGAAAATTGGAACCGCGTTCGATGCGCGACGGACGCTGGCTCGTCGGTTGGGGAACGGCGACGGGAACTTGGGGCGCGATGCAGCTTCCGGCTTCGATAAAAATTACTTTTAAAGCCAACGGAACGGCAAATGTCGGGAGCGCGACGGCTGACATTGGTCCGGGAACTTACACGGTCATCACGATGATCGCCGCCGAATTTTTAGGACTTTCGCCCGAAAAAGTTAAATTCGAACTCGGCGACACGAAATTGCCCAACGCGCCCGTTCAAGGCGGCTCCTTCACGACGGCTTCGGTCGGTTCGGCGGCACACGGCGCGGCTTTGAATATCAGGAAAAAACTTCTCGAACTTGCCGGATTTACAGGCGTAAAACCGGAAGATGCGGAAATTGCGAAAGGACTTTTGTATGTCAAAAACGATTCGAGCAAATCGGTTTCGATTGCCGAATTGATGAAGAAAAACAACTTGACCGAGATCGTCGAAACTTATACGGCGATGCCGAACAAAGAGCGCAATCAATATACGACGATGGCGCACGGTGCGCAGTTTGTCGAAGTAAAAGTTGATGAAGATTTGGGAATCGTAAAAGTCACGCGCGTTGTCGAAGCAACGGCGGTCGGTAAAATTATGAATCCGAAAACGTCGCATTCGCAGGAAATGGGCGGAATCGTTTGGGGAATCGGGATGGCTTTGCAGGAAGTTACCGAACTCGATCATCGTTACGGAAAAATGATGACGACGAATCTTGCCGATTATCACATTCCGTCAAACGCCGATGTTCACAGCGTCGAAACCGATTTTATCGAAGAAGAAGACAAGATCGTAAATCCGCTCGGCATCAAAGGAATGGGCGAACTTTGTCTGGTCGGAATTCCGGCGGCGATCGCCAACGCAATCTTTCACGCGACCGGAAAACGCGTTCGTGATTTGCCGATCACGATTGATAAACTGATCTAAAAATTAAAAGCGGAACGATTTCCCCATCTGTTGCCAAGATCGTTCCGCTTTTTCGGCAGTCCGCGCATTTTCTGCGCTTTTAGTCGTCGGTCTGTTTGACTGCCGAAAATCAAAACCCGAAATATTCAAAGATAAAATCCCAAATATCGAGTGAATATTGAATGATGTAATAATCTATTCCGTACATATTTCCTCCAGATTTAATTGATTTCGTTTGAAAATCCGTCAAAAACGTCCAAAATCGTTCGATCGTAAACTCGTTTCAAAGTTATGATTTCCTTGTTCGCGCCGTCTT
>DAITPE010000773.1:0-2275 GCA_036833775.1 Pyrinomonadaceae bacterium
TATTTCCTTTCGGGACGATCTCGTAAAGCGAATCGGGCGTGTAAATCAAGCCGGAAACGAAGCCTTTTTTGAAAGTCAAAATCACGTCGCCAGAAAATTTTCCCTGCGTGATTTTTCCGCGCCAAGTGAAATCGTCGAGTCCGCGAATTTCGGTTTGAAATTGTTTTGCCTGGTAATTTTTTGAATCAAAAAGCGGCAAATTCAAAATTTCCGAATCGGTTTCGCCAAGATTCATAAAATTAAATTCGATCTCGCTTTCACGAATCGAAGCAAGCGAAGATTTTTCCGTTTTTGCCTGCGGAACTTCTTTTAAATTGAAGAGTTTTTTAATGTTTCGCGTTTGTGCATTCGTCAAATTCACAAACAAAATCCCGAAAATCAATCCACAAAAAACGAAAGCCGAAAGTCTTTGTTTCATAAAATCACTCCTAATTTTAAAGAAAAACCTAAAGGAAAAATTATTCCTTTTCCTTGATAATAAAGGTCGGAACCATTCCGCCGCCGCTCGAAACATTGGCAAGTTCCGTCGTCGAAAGCCGCGTGAAAGCCGAACCGACTTTGCCGAAAAACAGAAGCGGATCGAGATCGACGAGCTGTTCGATAAACGCAAATTTTTCCTGTTCGTTAAAAAGCATCGGAAATTCTTCTTTTGAAGTTTCGACGCGTTCCTGCACCAAATAATCGCCGTCTTTGAGCGCGGTTTCGATCGCTTCGTTCCATTCGTTTTCGTCGGAAATCCAGCCGATAAAAATTCCGTTTCCGCCGTAATCGTCGTTCGGTTTCAAGACCAATTTATGTTTATTTTGGCGCGTCCATTCGACCAAATCGATCGTTTCGCCTTTGTTTACGGTCGATTCTTCGCGGAATTTTCGCGTCCAAGGAATATGTTTATGAATTAGATCAAGTTCGTTTTCGTTGAAAAGGTGCGCGTAGTTTTCGTTGGTCAAAACGGCGAAAATCGCCTTTTTATGAATGATCTTTGAGCGGAAATTATTTACCAAACAAACCGCTCCGGCGCGATATGCGTCGAGCAGCGCGGGAAATTCTTCCATAATTGGCAGATATTCGTTGACCAAAAGCCTTTTGTAAACGATGTCGATCTGCAAACCTTTGTAATAAAGTTTTCCGTCGGTAAATTCGAGTTCGTCGGGCGAACAAATAACCGAAGTGTAGCCGTTTTGCTCGAAATAATCGCGAAAAAGTTCGAATTCCTTCTGCGTCGGTAAACCTTTCAGATCGACGATCGCGATCGACGGATTCGTTTCGGGTTTTCCGCCGTTGAATTCTTCAAACGCACGAACCAAAACATCGAGCATTTTATCTCTGCCTTCCAGCCCGCGAACTTCGTATTTTTCCATAAACTTTTTCATCACGGAAAGTTCGAGAAAAATGTCGCGCGCCGAATCTGCATAAGCGATTCCGGCGGGCGATTCGCCGTTTAATTCGACGTAGGAATAAGCATTTTCGGTTAAAAACGAATCGAGCCGCGCAGTCGGCGAAACCGTATCGTATTTCGGATCGATCGCGACGAGTTCGCGTTCGATTTCGGTAATTCCGAGTTCGGTCAAAAGATTTTCGTCTTTGACAGCCGCGTCTTTTACCTTTTGAAGCGTTGACCAGATCGTTTCGCAAATCGAAACGACGCGCGACCAATCGCTTTCGGTCACAAAATGCGGACGCAAATACGGCGACAAACGGCGACCGCCGAAGATCAAACGGGCGCGTTCCAAACCTTCGTCGAGTTCGCGGCGCGACGCTTCGGCTAATTCGGTGTCTTCAAGTAATTCGTGGTAATAAGCAACGGCTTCTTTCAGCATAAATTATTTCGTTAATTTCAAAATCGTATCGAATTCTTTTTTCGTCAAAGGCATCACGCTCAAGCGCGATTGCTTGATGAGCGCGATATTTTCAAGCGTTCTTTCGGCTTTAATTTGTTCGAGCGAAACGGTTTTCGCAAATTTTTCGAGCGGCGAGATTTCGACCGCGATCCATTTTTCGTCGGTCGGATCGGTAAATTCCGTGCGCGAAACCTGTGCGATGCCCACGACCGCTTTTTCCGAAACGGAATGATAAAAAAGGACTTTATCGCCTTTTTTCATCGCGCGTAAATTATTTCGCGCTTGAAAATTTCGAACGCCTGTCCAATCGGTTTTTCCGTCTTTTATCAAATCATCAAACGAATAAGCTTCGGGTTCTTGTTTTACGAGCCAAAAATTCATAGTTTCTAGTCTTGGAAGTCTGGAAAGTCTGGGAAGTCTTGGAAGAAGAAAACGTC
>DAITPE010000774.1:0-2263 GCA_036833775.1 Pyrinomonadaceae bacterium
ACGGAAATTCATTTTCGTGTCCGAAGTTTCCGACCGATAAAATTACGTTGACATTCAACACGACCGAATCGAATCGGCAGATCGCTGAATTTATTCAAGCGCAGTGGAAACAGAATTTAGGCATCACCGTTCCGCTTCAAAATATGGAGTTCAAAACATTTCTGCCGTTTCGTAATTCATTGCAGTATCAAGGTTTGGCGTTGAGCTTGTGGTCGGGCGATTACATGGACCCTTATACGTTTTTGGGTTTGCAGTACGGCGAGCAAAACGACGGCGGCGCAGGTTTCAGCGATAAAAATTACGATAAAATGCTCGACGAAGCGAACGCCGAACTCGATCCGCAAAAGCGTTACGAAAAAATGGCGCGCGCCGAATATTACGTTTTGGACAAACTGCCTTCGATTCCGCTGATGATCACGGCGACGAATTGGATGAAAAAGCCTTACGTCAAAGGACTTTATCCGAATCCGGGAACACTTTTCGCTTGGAAATTCGTTTATCTTGAACGCGATCCGAACAAATGGGATACGAACGCCGAAAATCTTTTGAACGTCAGCGATCCGCAGGTCGAAGCACAACTCAAAGCCCTGAAAGCGACGATGGGAGAATAATTTATGGATGATGAAAAGCTGGAAAAAACAATGGAATTCATTTTGAACAATCAAGCGCAATTTTCGGTTGATATTCAAAAAATCCAAGAAGCTCATAAAGAAGCCGAAAAACGCGTCAGCTCCTTGGAGCGCGTTTCGCTTAATTTATACAACGCGACCGTCGAGCAAGGAAAAAATATTGCGCAAATATCTTTGGAAATCAAAGAATTGCGGGAATTGCAAAAGGAAACCGACGAGCGTTTACGCGAAACCGATGAACGTCTCAATGCCGTAATTTATATGGCAGAAAAGTTTTTCAGCGGCGGAAACGGAAAAAGTAATAAAGAGGAAAAATAATGCTGAGTTTCATCATTCGCAGATTACTGCTGATAATTCCGATGGCGTTGCTGGTCATTACGCTGACGTGGGTTTTGGTGCGCATTGCGCCCGGAAATTTCTACACGGGTGAGAAAAAACTGCCGCCCGCGATCGAAGAAAACATTAAGAAAAAATACGGACTCGACAAGCCTTGGTATCAGCAATACGGAATTATGCTCTGGAATACGGTGCGCGGCGATTTCGGAAATTCGCTGAAATACGAAGGGCAAACCGTCAACGAACTGATCTGGCGGCATTTTCCGTATTCGGCGATTATGGGTTTGCTGGCTTATATTCTCGCGCTCGTGATCGGATTGGCGGCGGGAATTATCGCGTCGCTCAAGCCAAATTCGGGTTTCGATTACGGTTCGATGTCGCTGGCGATGCTCGGGCTTTCCGTGCCTAATTTCGTTCTCGGTCCGATTCTCGTTTTGATATTTTCGCTCTGGCTTTACTGGCTTCCGCCCGCGCGTTGGAGTTTGGCGGGATTAATTTTGCCGGTGATCACTTTGTCGGCGATTTATGCGGCGTATATTGCACGTCTGACGCGTGCGGGAATGCTCGAAGTGATGCGTTCGGATTATATTCGCACGGCGCGCGCGAAAGGTTTGGACGAAAAAACGGTTTTGCTTCGTCACGCGGTTCGCGGCGGTTTGATTCCGGTCGTTTCGTTTACAGGTCCTGCGCTCGCCGGATTGCTTGCAGGAACGGTCGTCGTCGAAAAGGTTTTTGCGATTCCCGGACTCGGAAACATATTTTTGCAAGCCGTTTTGAACCGCGACGAACCCGTAATTTTGGGTGTCGTTGCATTTCTTTCGATCTTGATTATGGTTTTCAATCTTTTGGTCGATATTTCCTACGGATTTTTAGACCCGCGCATTCGTTACGAGTAAAAATTTTATGGCAGATAATACAACGGTAAAAGGAACTTCGCTTTGGAAAGATGCGTGGAAGCGTCTGCTGAAAAACAAATTGGCGGTTTTCGGTTTGATCGTGATGACATTGATGGTCATTGCCGTCATCATCGGTCCCGCAATTATTAAATGGGCGACCGGATATACTTACGATTACATTCCGACCGAGAGTAATCTGGTCAAATCCGTTCCGCCGACGTTTCAGCATCCGATGGGAACGGACGATGCGGGACGCGATATTTTAGCGCGTGTTTTGCAGGGCGGCAGAATTTCGCTGATGGTCGGCATCATTTCAACGATCGTTTCATTGATCGTCGGCGTTTCTTATGGTGCGATTGCCGGATATTTGGGCGGCGCGATCGACAATTTGATGATGCGAAT
>DAITPE010000775.1:0-2263 GCA_036833775.1 Pyrinomonadaceae bacterium
TTGGATTTTGATCGAAAGTAAATTCTTAAAAACTAAAATCGTCGAAAAATCTTAAATAAATAACAAACATCGGAACTTGAAGAAAAATATCGGCGTAAGGAAACGAGAGGTTTGCTTATGCCGTTTATTTTTATTGTTCGTAATTTCAAAAAATCGCTGTTGTTCGCGTTGATTATTTTATGGTCGGCGAATTTGCAGCAAACTTTTGCAAATTCGGTTTGCGAGTTGGGAAAAAATGATCGTCTTTGGATCGAAAAAACGGTCGGGATTTGGGAAAAAGTTAGAAAAGATTCGTTGAATATTTCCGCGCAAAAACTTCCTTGGCTGATTCTTTTTGATGCAAATTGCGTTTGGAATATCAATCCCGATGTTTCGGAGTTTTCCGCGCAAAATTCGATCAAAGACAAAATCGTTTTCGGCAAAAAATCTTATGAAGTTTTCGGATTGAAACACGTTGGCAAGATTTCGCTTCCCGAAAACGGCGAAATTCCGGCGCAGTTGATAAGTTTTGCGTCGAATTACGGCAACGGAGAAAAAGCGTTTTTGGTTTCGGCGATGCCTTCGATTTGGAAAAATGCGCCGCATTTGAAGGATGAAAAAAATGTTGACGCTTTGGTTCGGAGCGTTTTCGTGCATGAAATGACGCACACTTTTCATCAGAAATTTCACGCGAAATTGGATGTGATCGAAAGGAAATTGAAAGACGTAGAAAATTTTGACGACGATATTATTCAAAACACTTTCGCAAAAACGGACAATTTTCGGAAGGCTTACGAAAAAGAACACGAATTATTGTTTCGAGCGGTTGCTGAAAACGATTTGAAGAAAAAACGCGAAATGGCAAAGTCTGTTTTTGAAATGATCAAATCGCGCAGAAGTAGTTTTTTTACTGGTGAAAATTCTGTTTACGATGAAATCGAAGAAATCTTTTTGACGATGGAAGGCGCGGCAAATTGGGCGGCTTATCTGTCGGCGATCGATCAAAATTTGAATCAAACTGACGCTTTAAAACTCATTCGGCGCGGCGGAAAATGGTGGTCGCAAGATGAAGGAGTCGGGCTTTTTCTGTTGATCGATTCACTGTATCCGAAATGGCAGAAAAAAGCTTTCGGCAAATCGCAAATGTCTGTTATTCATTTACTTGGCGAAGCGGTAAAATAAAAAATCGTAAAATTTTTACCGTAAATATGAATGAAGAATTATTAAATTTTATCGTCTCACAAGAGCAAAGCGGAAAGCGGCTCGATGCATTTTTGGCGGAAAATATCGATAACCGTTCGCGTTCGAGCGTGCAGAAAGCGATCGACGACGGCGATGTTTTGGTAAACGGGAAAACGTCGAAATCTTCTTATAAAATCCGTGAAAACGACGAGATCGAAATCGAATTAACAGAAGAAATCGTCGAAGGTTTTACGCCTGAAAATATTCCGCTCGATATTGTTTACGAAGACGAATTTCTCGCCGTCATCAATAAACCTGCGGGAATGGTCGTGCATCCCGGTGCGGGCGTTTCAGGCGGAACTTTGGCGAATGCGATCGCATATCATTTCGATTTTGAAAATAAAAAAATCCCAAATCCGCAATCCCAAATCCCAAATCGAATCGGCATCGTGCATCGTTTAGACAAAGACACTTCGGGCTTGATCGTCGTGGCGAAAACGGACGAGATTCACGAGAAATTGAGCGAACAATTCCGCAATCGTGAAGTTTACAAATCTTACGTCGCGCTCGTTCACGGCGAAGTCGAAGAAGAAAACGGCACGGTTGACGAGCCGATCGCGCGCGAAAAACATAACCGGACAAAAATGGCGGTGCGCGCACACGGACGAAACGCTTTGAGTTTATGGAGCGTGCGTGAAAGATTTGAAAAATTTACGCTTCTGAAAGTCGAAATCAAAACCGGCAGAACGCACCAAATCCGCGTTCATCTCGCACACATCAATCATCCGATCGTCGGCGACGAACTTTACAATGCCGGACGCGACAAAACCGTTTTTAATTTAACGATTCGCAAAGCCATCGAAAATTTAGGCAGATTTTTTCTCCACGCCGAACGCCTGAGTTTTACGCACCCGCAAACAAATGAGAAAATGAACTTTCGCGTAGAAATTCCGTCGGAATTGTCCGATTTCCTGGAATTACTGTAAAAAATACAATTTAGCCCACGAAACACACGAAAGAAACGAAAAAAGAAAGAGAATATAGAAATTTTTCTGCGCTTGATTTTGTTTTACTTTCGCGCTTTTCGTGTATTTTGCGGGCA
>DAITPE010000776.1:0-2254 GCA_036833775.1 Pyrinomonadaceae bacterium
AAAGCGACGGAGAGAAAGGTTTCTTCCTCTTCTCACGGCCGAGCAAGTTCATACCACCCGGCGAGTCAAGTGTGCGCGCGAAAAAAAAACAAAAAAATGAAAGCAATTTCGTTTTTGAAATGCAGTTTGCTCTGACTTCTTCGGACAAATCAATATTACCGCAAAAAGCGAAACCTGCGCCGAGCATAAGTATTAAAGAAAAAAGTCCTAAACCGATAAATCCGAACGCAATTATTATCGTTGAAAAAATATTGCTTTTCATATTTCTAAATTTAATATGGAAACAACTTTTAAAACGAATAAATAATCAAAATCACCGCTAATT
This sequence comes from Pyrinomonadaceae bacterium, assembly GCA_036833775.1. Classification (GTDB taxonomy): domain Bacteria; phylum Acidobacteriota; class Blastocatellia; order Pyrinomonadales; family Pyrinomonadaceae; genus JAJQRF01. The sequence goes on from DAITPE010000776.1 coordinate 326, forward strand.
TAGCTGTTTATCAAACGTATTCAGAAAACTTTTCCCGCTTTCCAAGACATTTTCTTAGCTGTCTTATTAACTAAAACCGTTGTCTTATTAACTGTAACGCGTGTCATTTCAACTACAACCGCTGTCTCATTTACTAATATAGGTGTCTTAGTAACTAGGACAAGTGTCTTAGTGACAATAACCGTTGTCTTTGACGCTTGGACATCTGTCTTAGTTACTACAACCGCTGTCTTTGTTAATAGGACAGGTGTCTTTGTTTCAAAGACACCTGTCCGAAGATCATTAACTCTTTTTATACAAACTTTCAATCATCTCTTTGTAATTTTCCGCGACGACATTTCTTTTCAGCTTCATCGTCGGCGTAATTTCATCTTTTTCAGCCGAAAAATCGCGGTCTAAAATCTTAAACTTCTTTATTTGTTCGGACGACGAAAAACGCGAATTAGCTTTTTCAACAGTTCGTCTGATCGATTCAAAAATGATTTCGTTTTTCGACAATTCGCTGAAGCTGTCGAAATCGACTTGAATTGCCCGCGCAAATGCTTCGGCTTCCGTTTGATTCAGCGTAATTAGTGCAACGCAATAACTTTTGCCGTCGCCGTAGAGAAAACATTGCGACACCAGATGATTTTCTTTGACAAGATTTTCGATCAAAGCAGGCGCAACGTTTTTGCCCGATGAAAGCACGATGATTTCTTTTTTTCTGCCCGTGATTTTTAGAAATCCGTCTTCATCCAAACAACCTAAATCACCAGTTTTAAGCCAGCCGTTTTCGTCAAACATTTCAGCAGTTTTTTCCGCGTCTTTGTAATAACCCGAAAACATCATCGGAGATTTAACGAGAATTTCGCCGTCTTCGGCAATTTGTACTTCGCACATCGGCATCGGTTTTCCGACGGTTCCGAATTTCAGATTTTCGACCGTATTGAACGCGACGCAGATGTTTTCCGTCAAACCGTAAGCCTGCAAAATCGGCAATTCGCGTTTGGCAAAAAAATCGGCGATCTCATTCGGCAAAGGCGCACCGCCGCTCGTCAAAAGCCGCACGTTTCCGCCGAAAGCGTCTTTCAAATTTTGCGGAGTTGCATTTTTTCCGTGTTTGGAAACGACCGAAGCGTAAACTTTTTCAAAAAAACGCGGAAGAGAAGCGAAAACCGTCGGCTTTATTTCAAACATATAAGCGTAAAGTTTGCTCAGATCGTCAACAAAATACGCGCTCGTACCGTTGTAAAGACGGTTATAAATTCCCGAAATCCGTTCCGCGACGTGACACGCGGGAAGATACGAAAGCGTCACATCATCCTCAAAAACGGGAATCGAATTTTTCAAAGATTCACACGAATTCAAAATATACCGATGCGACAATATCGCGCCTTTCGGTTTTCCCGTCGTGCCGGAAGTATAAACCATAATCGCAGTTTCGTCAGATTTCAGATTGAATCCGATTTCCTCGACTTTCGGAAGAAATTCCGCACGTTTTTTTGTGCCTTCATGCAAAAAAAACTGATAACCCGAAACCCAAATTTCTGAAATTTCATCATTGATTAATTCTTCGTAAGAACCTTGAGCAGTTTCATCTAGACAAATTATTTCTTTGATCTTCGAAATTTTGGTCTGAATTTCCAACACTTTTTCCAGTTGCGCTTTTGTATCGACAAACAAAAACTCCGCGTCCGAATGATTAATGATATATTCGCCTTGTTCCGCCGAACTCGTCGGATAAATCCCGACTCCGACGCCGCCCGCCGCGATTGTTGCAATATCAACGATCGTCCATTCGGGAACATTGCCCGCCAAAACCGCAACCGACGCGCCTTTCGTCAAACCTTTTGCCAACAAAGCGCAAGCGAAATCGTGAACCTGTTCTTCAAAATCTTCCCAATTCTGCGAAACCCAAACTTCATTTCTACGCGAGTAAAACACGGGCTT
>DAITPE010000777.1:0-2245 GCA_036833775.1 Pyrinomonadaceae bacterium
ACAACTAAATAAAAATCGAATAAAAAACGAAAGGAACGAGTGAATTTGATCGCTCGTTCCTTTTTATTTGTGCGATTAAAATGTTTTCAAGTGTTCTTGATAACATTTCAAGAGTCCTTAAAATGATTTCAAGAGCGATTAAAATGATTTCAAGCGTTCTTGAAATGATTTCAAGAGTCATTAAAAACATTTCAAGAGTCATTAAAATCATTTTAATGAGCATTACGAACCTTTTAAGAGTTCTTAAAATGATTTCAAGAGTCATTAAAATGATTTCAAGCGTTCTTGAAAACAATTCAAGAGTCATTAAAATCATTTTAATGAACATTAGAGCAGATTTTGATTGAGTGTATGGCGAAGGGCGTTCCGCGTTTGCCATTGTCGGCAACTATCAACAAACGCGGAACGCCCTTTGTTGGACTTTTTTGCCATACAAAAGATTCTAAACTGATACTAGAAATTAAATTTTATAGATTTAATCAGCTTTCCGTTTAAACAAAAAACCGAGAAACAAAATGGTTGGAACGATAGATACAATACCTGTTTCAATTAAGTTTGATCGTAGATGATTTTCAGGATTACCTAAAGTGGCAATGGCGGGATTTTGCGGGTCAAAATATATAGTAACTTTCTCGCCTATGTTTACTGAAACTTTTTCAATGTCACTGGGATGACCGCCTGTTTTATGTTTTTGACCATTTACTTCATATTGGACTTCAAGGTAATCATGACTTTGTTTTGAAACGACAAAACCTTGAGATTCAACACCATTTTTTGTTAAGCGGTAATGTTCAGGCAATCGGGTAATTGAAGCAACTATAATCGCGCTCAAAGCCGTTACAAAACACAAAATCAAAAATGCAATAACAAAGCTTTTATTATTCATACTAATTTAGCCTGACAATAGATTCACTGCCATTTTGCAAGCAAAAATAGTTTTACGTTACTTTGTCTGCCGTCTGTTTTTTTGAAGCGGTTTTCGCGCCGGTCTTTTTGAAGAATTTAAGGCAGTTTTTTTCGGTCTGCTCGGTTTTTCGGGCTTTGGCGGTTTCGGCTTTTCCTGCATTTTCGGCTTCGGTTTTTTCGGTGTCGGGTTGAAAAATTCCTTTACTTCTTCCTCGTCCAATTCGCGGTATGCGCCGACGGGCAAACGGTCGTAATCGATGTGACCGATCGCGATGCGTTTGAGTTTGACGACCGAATGACCGATCGCGTCGAACATTTTGCGAATTTGCTGATTGTGTCCTTCGTAAAGCGTCACTTCATACCAGCCGTTGTTTTCCGTGTGTTTGAGTTCTTTGATCTCGGCAGGCGCGGTTTTGAAACCGTCTTCCAAACGAAGTCCGCGACGCAGTTTGTTGATCGCGTTCGCGTTCGGCAAACCTTTTACTTTCACGTCGTAAACCTTTGCAAACATTTTCGACGACGCAACGCGATTCGTAAATTCGCCGTCGTTTGTCAAAATAATCAAGCCTTCCGTGTTGTAATCCAAACGCCCGACGGGATGAAGCTTGCCGAAACCTTTTACCAAATCCGTAACCAGTTTTCTGCCTTCGGGATCAGCCGCGCTCGAAAGATAACCTTTCGGTTTGTTCAGCAAAATATAAGCGTTTTTGCGCTGTTCGAGCATTTTATTAATGAGTTTGCCGTGAACTTTGATGTGATCTTTTTCGCCGTCGGCTTTGAAACCGAGTTCGGTAATGATCTGACCGTTGACGGAAACCGCGCCGTTTGAAATAAGCTCGTCCGCGCCGCGTCTCGACGCGATTCCGGCTTGGGCAATGAGTTTGTTTAATCTTTCCAACATAAGTTGAATATATTAGCTTATTTCGTCGTCTTGTTCATCTGCGAAGTCGAGAATCATTTCGGTTGCGGGCAATTGTTTTCGCATAAATTCGTTCGTTTGAAAAATATATTTGCGTTCGTATTCTTCCGAATGACTCGGCAAAGATGTGATTTTTATCAATTCGCCATCAATTAATTCCATTCCGACCGACCAGATCGGTGCGCCTTCGTCGTCGCGGTCTTCGATCAATCGAAAGTATTTTATTTCTTCGAATGTGTAAATTGTTTCGCGCTTTCCGAAAAGTCCGCGTTTCGTGATCGTGAGTTCGTCGTTGATGTGGTCAACGACGACTTTTGTAAGCGGTGCGCCATAAATTATCCAAAATCCGACACCGACTCCCGCTGAACCCATCAAAAGCGCGGCGGCGAGCATCCACGGCGATTGCGTTTGATAATCCTT
>DAITPE010000778.1:0-2234 GCA_036833775.1 Pyrinomonadaceae bacterium
AATGCAAGCGAGCCGCTTGCGCTCCAATCCTTCTTTCAAAAAAAATGTCAAAAGTTTCAATTTTAGGAAAAGATTATTTTTACAACGAATCGGAAGTCATCAGTTTTTCCGAAGGTTTGATCGGTTTGCCCGAAATGCGCCGCGCGGCTTTGATTCCGATGACGGATTATCAGCCGTTTTACTGGTTGGCTTCGCTCGATGATGAAAAAACGCGCTTTATCGTCGTCAATCCGCAGCGGATTTTTTCGGAATATCAACCCGACGTGCCGAAGGAATTGCGCGAAATCTCGAATTCGAGCATTTCGTCGCAGACGATTTTGACAATCGTGAAAATTTCTTCAGAATGGGAAAAAACGACGGTCAATCTGCGTGCGCCGATCTTTATCAACGAAGAAACGAAACACGGCGCGCAGTTCGTTTTGAACGATTCGAATTATCAGCTTGCGGAAACCATTCCGTAAATTTCAAAAGGCTTTTTTCAACGCCGAGCCGCAAAGACCCGGAGTTTTTTTGAAAGAATAAAAATATGAAAAAACAATTCTTCAAAAAATCAAACCAAACCTGTAAAAACTCTGCGTCCTTCCGTTTCGGCGTTGAAAAATTAAATCTAAGGTAAAAAAATGCTTGTATTAACGCGCCGCGCAGGAGAAAAAATCGTCATCGGAAATGAGATCGTGATCGAAGTGATTTCGGTCAGCGGCGAAGGCGTGCGTTTGGGAATCACCGCGCCGCGCGAAACTTCCGTTCACCGTTACGAAGTTTTTGCCGAAATTCAGGAAGCGAATCGCGCCGCCGAAGCCGTTTTGAACGAACTCGGCGAATCCGCGCTCGAAAATCTTTCGGCGATCGTTCGTAAGCAAAAAGAATAAATGAAGCGTTTTGACTGGACAATCGGGGCAGGAGTTTTGATCGGGTTCACGGCGATCGCATTAGGCGCGTGGCTGGAAAATTTGAATCTGATTTTTTTATGGAATCCGACCGCAATTTTGATCGTTTTCGGCGGAACGCTGAGCGCGATTTTGATTCGGCGCGGCGGAAACGGCTTGTTTTCCGCGCTTAAAGCCGTCTGGAATTTGCGCCACAAAGACAGCGAAGCCGACGCGCACAAGCTTCTGCTTTCAAAGCTCGCGTGGCTTTCGCGTTCGGTGCAGAAAAACGGCGTGAAGGCTTATGAAAACTACGCCGACACGACCAAAGATTTACTTATCAAACAAGGCTTGATGCTCGTCGCCGAAAATAATACGAAGGAACAGATCAAACAAGTTTTGATTCGCCGTTTGGACGAAGAAAACGAACACGGACTGCACGATTCGGCTCTGCTCGAAGCCGCAGGCGGATTTGCGCCGACGTTCGGCGTTCTCGGCGCGGTTTTGGGTTTGATCGGCGTTTTGCGCGTGATCGATAAACCCGACGAACTCGGCACAGGCATTGCGACGGCGTTTGTTGCGACGATCTACGGCATCGGTTCGGCGAATTTATTACTTTTTCCGCTTGCCGCACGGCTTCGTGCACGTCACGAACTGCGGATGAAACGCCGCGACGAGATCGCCGAAGTCATTCTCGCGCTTGCCGAACAGGAAACTTCGACGGCGATCATGAGCCGCTACAATCTCAAGTAACGCAGGCGTCCCGCCTGCAGTTTTGAACGCGTCCCGCGTTCAAAATTCCTAAAACAAAACGTGCGCGGGACGCACACGCTACTGCAGGCGAGGACGCCTGCGCTACGGGAAATAGATGAGAAAAAAAACACCGCTTCATACATCTTCCGAAAGCGAATCGATGCGCGACCGTTGGATGATCTCTTACGCCGATCTCGTCACGCTGCTGCTTGCGCTTTTTATCGTTTTGTATGCGGCGAGCGACCGCGAACGCGCGCGCGCCATCGCCGACAGTTTTTCGACGCAGGCGACCGGCGGAAACGGCGTTTTACCCGGCGGCGATACGGTCAAAGATCAGGCGCGTTTGTTGGATAATCCGATCCTGAGCGAACACACGAAAATTAAACAGACCGAAAAAGGCTTGATCGTTTCGCTCGTCGAAGCAGGCGTTTTCGCACCCGGCGAAGCGACGATCAATCCCGAAGCCGAAGGCGTTATAACTGCTTTAGCCGATTCGTTAAAAAACGAAAACATCCCGATCCGCGTCGAAGGTCACACCGATTCAAAACCTATTTCAAACGCCAAATATTCTTCAAACTGGGAACTTTCGACCGCCCGCGCCGCCGCCGTTTTGCA
>DAITPE010000779.1:0-2227 GCA_036833775.1 Pyrinomonadaceae bacterium
CATTCATATGAGCCATTCCTACGTACGCGGAAACTGGCACAACAGCAAAGCGACCACGCCGATAATTCTCGCAAAATCCTGTCACGATCTTGACATCATTCGCTGGATGCTCGGCAAACAAAGCAAAAGTATTCAGGCGTTCGGCGATCTGAGCTGGTTCAGAAAGGAAAATGCGCCCGAAGGAAGCACCGCGCGATGCTCGGACGGCTGTAAAGTCGAAAGTTCCTGCCCGTATTCAGCTTTGCAGATTTATCACCGCAAACGAACCTGGACTTATGTTTTCGATCTGCCGGAAAACAAAAACGAACACGGTGATTACATTCTAAATCAATTAAAAACAACCAATTACGGCAGATGCGTTTACCGAATGGAAAACGATCAGCCCGATCATTACACGACGAATATTTTGTTTGAAGACAATGTAACGGCATCGTTTTCGATGGAAGCGTTTACGTCATATGACGGTAGAAGAACGCGTGTCATGGGAAGCCTTGGCGATGTCGTCGGCGATATGACTTCGATGGTTCACACCGATTATTTGTCCGGCAAACAAACCGAATGGAAACAAGAATCCGACGGACACGGCGGCGGCGATTGGCGGCTCGTAAACGATTGGCTGACAGCAATTTCCAAAAAAGACGCATCTTTGCTGACCTCGACAATTGACCAATCTATCGAAAGCCACATCATGGGTTTTATGGCGGAAAAAAGTCGTAAAAACAACAAGGTTATGGATGTAAAATTGTAAGAATATTTATTTTGTAATTTTTAAGATTCGTTCGTTTCAAATTCCAATTTAAATTCTTCTAAAAGCTCGAAGAAAAGGTCGAAGGCTTTTTCTTCATTATTACTGGTTTGCCACAAAATAATTGTACTCCAAACATCTGCAACTTCCTTCCTCTTCAAAAATTTCTTTGAAATCCAACTTTGAAATCCAACGCGGTTACGATACTCGCTCTCAGGTCTAAACTGTTTCCAATCAAACACGAACCTTTCTTCATTCAAGGTATTCAATCCAAATTCAATTCCGTCAAGGAAGGCGCGAAGTTCACTCAATTTATATTTTCCTACAAACATTGAGGAATGCCGTTGGATGAATTCTAGTAATACATAAACATCTGTAAACTCTGGTATAGAAGTTACTGCTTTTGCATTTCTGACAACTTGTATAAAATCTACAATTTTTTGCTCATCCTTCATTCCTCTTTTCTTCTCAAGTGAACTGCATGAATCAACGGCAAACGGATCAACATTTTTTATGGCTTTTCTTACATTATCTACCGAAAGTCCGCCCGCTAGATACAGTTTCGGAAAAATTTCCTGCACTTTTTTGGCGATTTCCCAATCGAAAGTTTCGCCTGTGCCGCCGTGTTCTTTCGGGTTGTAAGCGTCGAGCAGAATAGCGTCGGTTTCATATTTCAATACGTCTTCGGGTTTGAATTCGGGCGAAACGCGGAAGGCTTTGATGATTTTGAGATTTGTTTTTGACTTTAATTCTTTAGCAAATTCGGGCGTTTCTTCGCCGTGAAGTTGAAGCGCGTCAAGTTTTGCTGTTTCAGCGATTTCGACGATTTTTTCCAAATCTTCATTGACGAAAACGCCAACTTTTAAAATGTTTTCGGGCAATTTGTCAATGATTTCACGAGTTTTTTCGGGCGTAATGTAGCGCGGACTTTTTTTATAAAAATTAAAACCGAGCGCGTCTGCGCCAAATTTCGCCGACAAAAGCGCGTCTTCCAGATTTGTGATGCCGCAAATTTTTACTTTTGTCATAAATTTTCTTTACCGATTTCAGATTCGTGCGCCTTGATTTCTTCGACAACTTCGTCTTTGACGCGTGTCGCTAAATACCAGATTACAAATAGATTTACGATCAAAATCAAAACTCTGACAAGCGTGAATCTTTCGTAAATTTCATATATTTCGAGCGGCACAAAAAGCGCGGTCGCAACCGACGTTAAAATTTCAGCCCAGCGTTGTTCAAACCACAAACCGATTCCTTCGGTAAAATCCAAACCGGCATAAAGAAAAGAACCGACGCTGAAAAGCATTATCTGGTTGTTGTTGATTCCCGAAAGTTTTTCCATCAACGAATGAATATACTTATTTTCCGCGTCGATATTATGCCGCGCCACAAAATCGGCAAACCATTCGGCAACGTCTTTGTTTAATAATGTCAACAATTTAACGCCGACGATTATTAAAATTATGCCTTTGATTATTTTCC
>DAITPE010000780.1:0-2226 GCA_036833775.1 Pyrinomonadaceae bacterium
TAAAAGCGTGATGATTCCAGCCCAATAACCGTATTTTGGTAATTCAGTTCCGAAAATCCGACTAAAGAAAACTGCGCCCCAGATTGAAATATTATTGGTCGCCAAACCGAAAAAACCGTAACCTAAACAAAGCAGAATAAAAGCTTTATTAGTGATTAAATTTCGCCAATTTATTGATGATTCGACGGTTTGAGTTGGATTGATTTCAGCACTCGATCGTTTCGGCTCACGCAGCAGAAAAACTAAAATCGCAACGGCTAAACCCGGAAAGCCGACAATAAAAAACGCGCTTCGCCAACCGAATTGAAGCAAATATCCGCCCAGAAGTGCCGCAAGTCCTGCGCCGATCGCAATTCCCATCGAATAAATGCTCGTGACGGTTGCGCGTTTATCAGGCTGAAAATAATCCGAAAGTAGTGAAATTGCCGCAGGTCCGAGAGTTGCTTCGCCGACACCGACCATTAAACGGCAGAGAAACAAGGTCCAAAAACCGTTTGCAAATCCGGTAAACCCCGAAAATAAACTCCAGATTGCCAAACCGATCGCGATCATTTTCGTGCGCGAAGAACGATCCGCGATTCTGCCGAAAGGAATGCCGAGCAAAGTATAAAAAATCGCAAAAGCCGTCGCGCCGAGCAAAGATAATTGCAAATCGGAAAACGCCATTTCCTTTTTTATTAAAGGAAACAGAAGGTAAATTATCTGCCGATCAAGAAAGTTCATCACATAGACGAACATCAGCAAGCCGAGTGCATAATAAGAATAAGCAGGAGTTTTTTCGGTTTGATTTTCCATAATTTAGAAGTCCGCCCTTGCTTACGCGCGGGCTTCTGCCTATTGATCCAAAACCATAATCACGCCTTCGCCTTTGACGACAGTTTCGCCGTTTTGATTCGTGCAGACACATTCGATCGTCACGATCGGTTTGTCTTCGCGGATGTTGGTGACAGTCGCGGTTGCCGTGACCGTATCGTCGATAAAAACAGGCGCGACGAATTTCATCGTTTGCGATAAATAAACGACGCTTCGGTCGCGCAATTGATAACCCAAAACCGCCGAGATCAATGCGCCGGAAATCATTCCGTGCGCGATTCGTTTGCCGAAACGAGTAGTTTTCGCAAATTCATCATCAAGATGAATCGGGTTGAAATCACCCGAAAGCTCCGCAAAAGCGCGGACAACTTCGTCCGTAATTTGTTTTGTGGTAGAGAATTTTTCTCCGAGTTGTAATTTCATTGTTCGTTGTTGGTAGTTAATTGTTCGCAGATGTTTTCGCAACTTTAAATTAGCAACGAACAACTAACCACGAACGACTAACGATTTTATTTTCCTAAAAACTCCAAAACCGTCTTATTAAAATCTGCCGCTTTTTCAAATTGCGGAACGTGACCGCAGTTTTCAAAGATTACGAGTTGCGAACCTTTAATTCCTTTGTTAAAAACAGTTGCATCAGAAACGGGAAGCAGACCGTCTTTTTTTCCCCAGATAATTAACGTCGGTTTGTCGATCTTTCCGAGCTGATCGTTCAAAAAATCTTCTTTGCGTTTGATCGATTCTATAATTGCATTGATGGTGTAACCGTCGTTGGCGATTACTCTTTGCGTAAAAAATTGGTCAACCAAAGCTTCGTTATTTTGAAGCGCGGGATTTGCAAAAATTAGTTTCAAATTAGCGCGGATTTCGTCACGCGTCGAATTGTTTAATTGATAAACTTGATTTGCATCATAGTTTGCGGGAACAAATCCGGCAGCGTCCGCAAGCACGATCTTTTCGACGCGATTAGGATATTTGACCGCCATCAATCCCGAAATCCAGCCGCCCATCGAATTTCCGACCAATGTTGCTTTTTCAATCTTTAATTCCGACATAAATTTATCGAGAAAATCGGCGTATGTTCCGACACGATATTTCAAAAATGGCTTGTCGGATTTTCCGAAACCGACTTGATCGGGCGCAATTACGTGATAATTTGCCGCCAAAGCCGGAATCGTATAAGCCCAACTTTCCGCCTGTGCGCCGAGTCCGTGAAGTAAAATCACTTTCGGTTTTGAAGCGTCGCCTGCTTCGAGATAACGAATTTTCGCGCCGAAAACCGTGACGTTTTTCTCGACCGGAGCTTGTGCGAAAACAGTAAAAGCGAAAAGTAAAACAAAGAATTTTGCGAAAATTATTTTTTTCATATATCTAATTTTGTTACAGAACCGTCTCCAAATCTGTTTGTTAATT
>DAITPE010000781.1:0-2216 GCA_036833775.1 Pyrinomonadaceae bacterium
TGCTTTTCCGTCAATAAATTTTTGCAGAAAAATCTTGCGAAATTTTGCGATTTGAGCATAATAAATACCTAATTAAGATTTGCGGCACAATTTTTAGAATTGAATGCCGCTTTGTTGAATTTAAAGAGAATACAGGATTTTTTGAAATTCATTCTCTTTGAATTGGGCTTGTTTCGGAATCCAATTTTAATTTCCGAAACCAATAAAACTGGAGGCTTTTATCGCTAAGAAATTTAATAATAAGAATCGTAGTCGTTTTAGTCGTGAACCGCTGCACCGCACAAATGAACGCATCCGTGTTCCGGCGGTTCGAGTGATTGACGAAAATGGTGAACAATTAGGTGTTATGGATACGCGTGATGCGATCCAACGTGCGCGCGACATCGGGATCGATCTGGTCGAGATCGCGCCGACCGCAAAACCACCGGTTTGCCGAATTATCGATTACGGTAAATTTCTATACGAAGAAAAGAAAAAACAAGCTGAAGCCAAGAAAAAACAAGTTACGGTTTCAGTTAAAGAAGTTAAGTTTCGTCCCGGAACGGATGATCACGATTATGATTACCGGATGAAACACGCGCGCCAATGGCTGGGCGACGGCGACAAAGTCCGCGCCGCAATTGCCTTTCGCGGACGCGAAATGTCGCACCGCGAACTCGGCGCGAAGATTTTGAAAAGATTAACAGTTGATCTAGCCGATATTGCGGATGTCGAAGTACACCCGAAAATGGAAGGCTATCAAATGTTTACGATTTTAGTGCCGAAGAAATCGGCGAAATAAATTAAAGAGTTTTTAGTATTTTGGTTTTTAGTTTTTAGTTTTTTTCAACTAAACAACGCAATTCAGCCAAAGACCAAAAACCAAAGACCAAAAACTAATTTTTAAGGAGTAGATTATGCCAAAGTTAAAAACACATAAAGGCGCGGCAAAGCGTTTTCGCTCGACAGCATCGGGCAAATTCAAACGCGGACATTCGCACGCGCGTCATATTTTGACGAAAAAAACCAACAAACGTAAACGCAATCTCGATATTGACGTTTTAGTGTCCGAAGGCGATCAGAAGCGCGTTGAAAAAATGCTTCCCTACGGAAGAGATTAATTTTGAGGGATGAAGGATGAAAGATGAGGGATGAAAATGAAAGAATTTATTCATCCTTCATCCTTCATCCCTCATCCTTGAACGACAGAAAGGAGTGTAAAAAGTTATGCCAAGAGCAAAACGTGGAAATAAGCGCGTCGCAAAGCGCAAAAAGATATTAGCCCTTGCCAGAGGGTATCGTGGAACGAAATCGAAATTGTATCGTTCAGCCAAAGAATCGGTTGAACGCGCACTTAATTTTGCCTATACGGGCAGAAAATTGAAAAAGCGCGATTTCAGAAAATTGTGGATCGTCCGCATCAACGCGGCTTGCCGCCTGAACGGAATGAAATATTCGCAGTTTATGCACGGTTTGAAGGTTGCCGGAGTTGAATTAGATAGAAAGGCTCTCGCCGATCTCGCCGTCAAACAGCCCGATTCATTCGCCGCATTGGCAGGCAAAGCAAAAGACGCGATCAGCCAAGCCGCTTAAATTTATAAAAAAATATTGACCGCAGATTGACACGAACACAGATATATTCAATCTGTGAGAGTTTGTGTTAATCTGTGGTTTCTTATTTTATGAGCGAAGAAAAACAAAAAGTAAGTCATATCCAAGAAATTTTCGAGCAAGAGTTTTCCGGCTTCCGTTCAAAAATCAAAGATTTAAGTCTGGTCGCGGCTGAAAATCTGCAACGCGAACTCATCGAACTGAAAACAAAACACACCGGCAAAAAGAGCGAGATTGCCAACGCGAAAAAGCTGATCGGACAGGTTGCGCCTGAAGAACGCGGCGCGTTTGGTCAATTCGTGCAGTCGGTCGAAAAAACGATCGTTTCGGCGCTTGACGATGCCGAAAGCAATCTCAAAAATTACATTTCGCAAGCGAAAACCGAACGCGAAAGTGTTGACGTAACACTTCCCGGTCGCCGTCCGCGCGTCGGACATCTGCATCCGATCACGCTTTTACGCCAGAAGATCGAAGACATTTTCGTTTCGATGGGTTACGCGATCGAAGACGACCGCGAGATCGAAACCGATTATTACAACTTTGACGCGCTCAACATTCCCGACGGTCATCCCGCACGCGAATCGCAGGACACTTTTTACACAACGAAAGGTTTCGCGCTTCGTTCG
>DAITPE010000782.1:0-2213 GCA_036833775.1 Pyrinomonadaceae bacterium
TCGGGATGAAGCAATTCGGCGGAAGTCCACGCGTAGGTCAATTCGGGAAGCCGCGCAAAATTGTCTTCGTGATAGAATTTCACGGTTTCTTTCAAGCTTCCCGAACGTTTCGGCAAAGGTTTTACTTCTTTGCCGCGTTTGATCTCGCCGAAATATTTTTCAACCCAAGCTTTTGCTTGAACCGTGTCGAAATCGCCCGCGATCGTCAAAGTGCAGTTGTTCGGCACATACCAGCGGCGGAAAAATTCCTTTACATCTGCCAAAGTCGCATTGTCCAAATCTTCGAGCGAGCCGATAACCTGCCAATTATACGGATGATCTTCCGGGTATAAAGCTTTATCGATTACATAATTCGTGTGTCCGTAAGGCTGATTGTCGTAACTCTGACGTTTTTCGTTTTTGACGACCTGTTTTTCCTTCGCCAAAACGGGATCAGTGACGGTATTGATAAACCAGCCGAGCTTGTCGGCTTCCGCCCAGATCATTTTTTCGAGCGCGTCTTTCGGAACGGTTTGCAGATAATTCGTGCGGTCGCGCGAAGTCGAACCGTTTGCGCCCGAACCGCCGATTCGCGCTGTCATTTTATCCAGACCGCCTTTGCCCAAGTTTTCCGATTCCAAAAACAAAAGATGTTCGAAAAGATGCGCGAAACCCGTTCTTCCCGTCTTTTCACGCGCCGAACCGACGTGCGCCGTTAAATTGACGGCAACGACCGGATCGCTTTTATCGACGTGAAAGATGACTTCCAAACCGTTCGGCAAAACGAACTTTTCATAATCGACCTTAAACGAAGGCGTTTGCGCCGAAATTGAAAAATTGACGAAGAACAGACAAAGAGTTAAGAAAAATATTCCCGTTTTTTTCATATTGATAGATTTTTTTTGAATAAAAGTGTCGTTTTAATTATACGCAAAGTTTGATGAATTGTTTTTTAAACTCCGATTTTTCTAATACTTTATTAATTTTCGACTTTGAAATTCAACTTTTGAATTAAGAAAGTCAACGCCGAAAATTGTTATACTTTAAACGAAAACGATTTAGAAAGATCAAACGAAATATGAATGAAGAATTATATAAAAAACCGCATCGTCGTTTTAATCCTTTGACGGGTGAATGGCTTCTGGTTTCGCCGCACCGCACGCAACGTCCTTGGCAAGGTCAGGTTGAAGACAAACAAAAGGAAAAACAGCCCGAATACGACCCGACTTGCTATCTTTGCCCGCGCAACGAACGAGCCGGCGGCGCGGTCAATCCCGATTATGAAAACACCTTCGTTTTTACCAACGACTATTCCGCACTTTTGCCCGACACGCCCGAAAATTCGCAGAACGAAGACGAACTTTTTATCGCGCAAAGCGAGCGCGGTCTGTGCCGCGTCGTTTGTTTTTCGCCGCGTCACGATCTGACACTTGCAAAAATGACGACGGAAGAAATCCGCCGCGTCGTCGATGTCTGGGCGGCGCAATACGAGGAAATTGGCGCGATCGATTACATCAAACACGTCCAAATCTTTGAAAATCGCGGCGCGATGATGGGCGCGAGCAATCCGCATCCGCACGGGCAAATCTGGGCAAACGAAAATCTGCCGAACGAGATCGTCAAAGAACTAAAAACGAGCCGCGCATATTTTGAAAAGAACGGACGAACTTTGTTGTCGGATTATCTGCAAAAGGAATTGGAAAAAGGCGAACGCATCGTTCACGAAAACGAACATTTTGTTGCACTCGTGCCGTTTTGGGCAGTTTATCCGTTTGAAACGATGATCGTCAGCCGCCGTCAAACAGGCGCGATCAGCGAACTTTCAAACGATGCGCGTAATAGTTTAGCCGATATTTTGCGCGAAACGACCGCAAATTACGATCTGCTTTTCGACACGCCGTTTCCTTACACGATGGGTTTTCATCAACGCCCGACCGATGGAAATTCGTATCCCGAATTTCATCTTCACGCGCATTTTTATCCGCCCTTATTGCGTTCGGCAACGATTCGCAAATTTATGGTCGGCTATGAATTACTCGGTTCGCCGCAACGCGACATTACTCCCGAAATCGCGGCGGAAATGCTGAGAAATTTAAAAAACTAGGAACGCCTGCGCCCTCGCAGGCAAACGGCGCAAACGCGTCGTAATCAGTTAAAACTATACGGATTTGAAATCAAAACGGGTTCGTTCGCGCTTCACGCTCATTGCCTGCGAGGGCGCAGGCGTTCCCATT
>DAITPE010000783.1:0-2212 GCA_036833775.1 Pyrinomonadaceae bacterium
AACGAGCGGCGCAAACCTTTTGTAAAATTCGCCGAAAGCTTCGTCTTCGCCCGCGCAGATTCGTTCGACGAGCCGCGCTTCCGCCGTAATTTTCGCCGTGGCGGTCGCGTTCGTAAATAGAAACATATTTGCGGTCATTTCCTGTTCGGGCATTTTTTTTCGTTGCAAAATTCTTTTGACGATTATATAGACGAAGCGAAACAAAAAACCGTTAACACACGTTTATAAAAAATTGCAGAAATTTATTCTGTCTTTCCTAAAAACGTCAAACATTTGATTTTGTTCGGTTCTGCAATGATAATTTAGCAATAAAATTCTGTCATCAAATTTTCGGAGAATCTTTTAATGTATTCAAAAATTTTAACGGCTTGTGCGTTCGTTTTCGTTTTGTTTGCGGTTTCCGCTTTTGCGCAGACGAAACTTTTGCGCTTTCCAGACGTTTACGGCGACCGCGTCGTTTTCAGTTATGCGAGCGATCTTTGGACGGCTTCGGCAAACGGCGGACAAGCCGTCAAGCTGACTTCGCATCCGGGAATGGAAGTTTTCGGTAAATTTTCGCCCGACGGAAAATGGATCGCGTTTACGGGACAATACGACGGCGACGAGCAGGTTTACGTCGTTTCCGCAAATGGCGGCGAACCGAAACAGCTTACTTTTTATCCCGCAAAAGGTCCGCTCACACCGCGTTGGGGTTACGATAATCAAGTAATGGGCTGGACAAACGACGGGCAATCGGTCGTTTTCCGTTCGCAGAGAGATTCTTATACTTTGCCGATTTCGAAACTCTATACGGTTTCGGTGAACGGCGGTTCGCCCGTCCCTTTGCCGATGCCCGAAGCCGGTTCGGGTGATTTTTCGCCGGACGGCAAACGGATGGTTTATTCGCCGCGCACACGCGATTTCCGCAGTGAAAAACGCTACGGCGGCGGACAGGCGAACACGCTTTATATTTACGATCTGCAAACGAACGACGCGAAAAAGATTTCCGAAGGCGTTCGCCCTTGGCGCGATGCGATGTGGATCGGCGACAAGATTTATTTCAATTCGGACAAAGACGGAAAGTTTAATCTTTACGCCTACGACACGGCTTCGGGCAAAACCGCCGCCGCGACGAATTTCAAAGATTGGGAAGTTCGCTGGGCTTCGTCCGACGATGTTTCGCGCATCGTTTACGAGCGCAACGGCGAACTCGAAATTCTCGACACGAAGAATAACAAAGCGACAAAGTTGAATATCAACGTGCCTGACGACGGCGTTTACAAACGTCCGCGCGTCGTCAATGCGATGAACTTTCTCGAAAATATTGCCTTGAGTCCGAAGGGCGAACGTGTTCTTTTCGGCGCGCGCGGCGATATTTTTTCTGCGCCCGTCGAAAAAGGCGGAACGCGTAATTTAACGCATTCGTCGAACGCGCACGACAAATTTCCGCGCTGGTCGCCCGACGGTTCGCGCATCGCGTTTATTTCTGACCGCAGCGGTGAAGACGAAGTTTGGACGGTCGCGCAGGACGGAATGAGCGACGCGGTGCAGATCACGAACGGCGGAACCGCGCCCGCACAGCGTTACGCGCCGGAATGGTCGGGCGACGGTAAACGAATTGCGTTTTCGGACAAGGACGGCAAAATTTTTATATACACTTTTGCCGATAAAAGTTTGAAACAGATCGCGGACGCGGCAAACGGTCAGATCAACGATTACGAATGGTCGCCGAAGGGAAATTTTCTCGCCTTCAGTATGAACGACAAAGCGGCTTCGAATAACGGCGGCTACAATTCGGTTTACGTTTACGACGTGAACACGAATAAGGTAAACCGCGTCACCGATCCGATGTTCAATTCGTATAATCCGACCTTCGATCCTTCGGGCGATTATCTCTATTATTTGAGCGACCGCGAATTTGCGCCGCAGATTTCCGATAAAGAATTCAATTTTGCGGGAAATCGCTCTACGATGATCTATGCTCTGGCGTTGCGGAAGGACGTGAAAAATCCGTTTCCGCCCGAATCGGATGAAGTGACGATCGTGCCGCAGGCAACGCCGATGCCGCCCGACAAACTTAATCCGCCGACCGATGCGAAACCCGCGCCGATCGATGAAAAACAACCGCAGCCGACCGCCGCCGCAACGCCGACTCCTGCGCCGAGCGCGGACGCAGTGAAGAAAAACATTCCCGCCGCAAAACCCGAAACGATCGATTTCGACGGCATTACGT
>DAITPE010000784.1:0-2204 GCA_036833775.1 Pyrinomonadaceae bacterium
TTTTGGCTCAATCACAGCAGTCAGGCTCGGAATATAACGAACAATTTCGCGTAATTTATTCGGATGCGCGAATTGAATGGATTTCGGCTCGCGGAAAAACCTTTCTCGACACAGACGGTAATCCCGAAAAAATGATGGGCGTTGTTCGCAAAATAACCGAACAAAAAACTGCCGAAAACGAACTTTCCAAGATTTACGACCGCGAAAAACAAGCGCGTGATGAAGCCGTCGAAGCCAATCGAGCGAAAGATTTCTTTCTCGCTTTCGTTTCGCACGAACTTCGCTCGCCGCTGAACGCAATTTTGGGTTGGTCGAAAATTCTTTTGACGAAAAAAGTCGATGAAGAAATGCAGAAAAACGCGCTCGAAACGATCGAACGAAGTGCACGTTCGCAGGCAAAACTCATCAACGATCTCGTCGATTCAGCCCGAATCGCTTCGGGAAAATTGCGTTTGGAATTTATTCCCGTAAATCTATTTGAAATAATCCGAACGGTTTACAATTCGCAAAAACCCGTTGCCGAAAGTAAAGAAATCTCGCTCGAATTAAGCTCCGAACGTGAAGAAATCCCGATCTTCGGCGATGCAAATCGGCTTCAACAGGTTTTCAATAATCTCGTTTCAAATGCGCTGAAATTCACGCCGAGCGGCGGAAAGATTTCATTGCAAGTCCAAACATCGAACAATGCCGTAAAAGTTCTGATTTCGGACACCGGACAAGGAATCGACGCGGAAGCTTTACCCGATATTTTCCGTCAATTTTCGCAAGGAAGCGGCGAAACGATTGCGGATAAAGGAGGACTCGGACTCGGTTTATCGATCGTGAAAATTTTGGTCGAAAAACACAACGGAAAAGTTACCGCCGAAAGCGAAGGAATCGGAAAAGGAACAACTTTTTCGGTTATTTTGCCTTTGACGAACGAAGAAATTCCGACTGAAAACGAAGAAACCGAAGTAAGATCGGACGAAAAACCTTTGCGCGGAATCAACATTTTACTGGTCGAAGACGACAACGATTCACGCGAAGTTTTGTCGCTCTTTTTAAATCAATGCGGCGCAAATGTTTCAAGCGCGGAATCGGCAAAAACGGCGATGGAAATTTTGGAGAAATGCGGCGAAAATCATCCGAATATCATTATTTCCGATCTCGCAATGCCGATCGAAGACGGCTATTCGTTGATGAGCAGAATTCGTCAATTGCCGAATAAGAATTGCAGCCAAATTCCCGCGATCGCATTAAGCGCGTTTGCGACAAATGAAAATAAACAAAAGGCTTATCAATCAGGATTCCAAAAATACAGCACGAAACCTTTCGAGCCGGATTTATTGATTTCGGAGATTTTGAGTTTGGTGAAAAAGTAAAGAATTTTTGCCTGCGAAATTAACGAAAGAAGCGAAAATTAAAATCAATTTCTTTTTCGTCACTTTCGTTAATTTCGCAGGCAAATTAATTTATTAGCCTCTTCCTTTCAATCTTTGCGCTTTGCTGACCAATTCCAGAAATTCGCTTCGATAATTCCGCATATCGTCGCCCAACGCATTTTGCGCGAGATTGTTAATATTGCTGAACGAAGCGTTTCCTTTAAATCTCGAATCGCGCAGAAGCAAACCGAATTGTGCGACCGCCGAGGCAAATTTCAGATTTTGAGAAGCAACTTCGATCGGTTTGTTTCGATCCAAAACGCCCACCGTTAGAAGCTTCGATTCGTTTTCGTTCGGTTCTTTATAGCGAAGTTTTAATGTCAGTATTTCGTTGCCGAAACGCGTGTTTGACGGTTCGTATTTTGAATATTTCAGTTCGATTCCGTCGTTTTCCACTCTTTCTCCTGCCGGAACGACTTCGTAAAGTGCTGTCACCGAATGACCTGCACCGATGTCGCCAGCGTCTTTTTTATCATCGTTGAAATCGCGGTCGGCAAGCAACCGATTTTCATAGCCGATCAAACGATAACCCGCAACTTTCGCCGGATTGAATTCGACTTGGATTTTCACGTCTTTGGCGATCGTGTAAAGCGTTCCGGCGGCTTGCTGTCCGAGAGCTTTGCGCGCTTCTTCGTTTGTATCGATATAGGCGTAGTTTCCGTTGCCTTTATCGGCGAGTTTTTCCATCATCGAATCGTTGTAATTTCCCGTTCCGAAACCTAAAACCGAAAGAAAAACGCCGCTTTGCCTTTTATTTTCAATCAAATTAACGAGTTCCGTATC
>DAITPE010000785.1:0-2198 GCA_036833775.1 Pyrinomonadaceae bacterium
GCCCGCCGTTTCGTTTCATCTTCGGAATCGCCGCTTGCATCGTATAAAACGGTCCCCAAAAATGAATCGCCATTGCATTTTCAAAGTCTTCCTGCGTCTGCGTTTCGAGCGGTCCGACCTGAATTACGCCCGCGTTGTTGACCAAAACATCGATGCGTCCGAAACGCGTTTCGACATCGGCGATCAATTGTTCGACTTGCGATTGATCGCGGACATCGCAGATCGCGTCGAAAACTTCCGCGCCGCGCGATTCGAGATCGATCCGAGCGCGTTCGAGTTCGTCCCAATCACGCGCACAAATTGCGATTTTCGCGCCTTCTTTCGCAAATTCACGCGCTAAAACCAATCCCAAACCGCGCGAACCGCCGGTAATCAAAACTACTTTTTCGTCAAAATCGTATTCGCGTTTTTTTCTTAAATATTTTGCCAAAGCCGTCACAGCCGTTGCGCCGATCACCGCGCCGACCAATAAATTATTTTTTCCCGCCACAATCAAATCCTCAAAAATTAATCCGTATCGAATCGAAACATCTTTTGTATATTCGGTGATGAAACGCAATCGATGTGCCTTTAAAGTTGTGTCCGCTTCGCTTGCTAGTGAGTGCATCGAATTAGTAAAATAAAAGTTTCATTTACAGACTGAAATCTTATCTGTGACACAAAACGAATGAGCATTAAACAAATTTCCGTGCGCGGTGCGCGTCAGCATAATCTGAAAAATATTAACGTGGACATTCCGCGCAACACTTTTACCGTCATCACGGGGTTAAGCGGTTCGGGCAAATCCAGTTTGGCTTTCGATACGATCTATGCCGAAGGTCAGCGGCGTTATGTCGAATCGCTTTCGGCTTATGCGCGGCAGTTTCTCGATCAACTCGAAAAGCCCGATGTCGATTCCGTCGAAGGTCTTTCGCCCGCGATCTCGATCGAACAGAAAACCGTTTCGCGCAGTCCGCGTTCGACGGTCGGAACGGTGACAGAGATTTACGATTATTTTCGACTGCTTTTTTCGTCCATCGGAACGCCGCACTGTCATCAGTGCGATGCGCCGATCACGCGCCAGACGGTCGAACAGATCGTTACGGGAATTTTAGAATTGCCCGAAGGCGAACGCGTGATGATTCTTGCGCCGGTCGTGCGCGGTCGCAAAGGCGAATTTAAAAAGGAACTCGAAAAATTTTACAAAGACGGATTTATCCGCGCCCGCATCGACGGCGAAATGCGCCAGCTCGATGAAGAAATCAAACTCGAAAAACGCAAAAATCACACGATCGAAGTCGTCGTTGACAGGCTTTTAATTAAAGACGGCGTGAAAGAAAGATTGACCGAATCAGTCCGCACCGCGCTTCGTTTAACGGGCGGCGCGGTTTTGGTTTCGATCGTTGACGGCGAAGAAAAACTCTTTTCCGAACGAATGGCTTGCGTCAATTGCGGCATCAATATCGCCACGCTCGAACCGCGTTCATTTTCGTTCAACTCAAGTTACGGCGCGTGCAAACGCTGTCAGGGTTTGGGCGTTGTGATGGAAATGGACAAGGATAAAATCTTGCCCGACACGTCGCAGATCGTCGGCAAAATCAAATTTTTAGCCGACACCGACAAAGCAGGCGGGAAGTTTTTGCAGTCGGCTTTGACAGCGATTATTGATCGTTTTGAAGAAGACGAAGGGACGAAGGGACGAAGCGATGGCGCGAAAAAAACAAAAAAATTATCGTCTGAATCCGATTCCGACAATCGCAAATCGCAAATCGCAAATCGCAAATTTGAAGATTTGCCCGACGAAATAATTGACGCGTTCTGGAACGGAACGAAAAAGCGTCTGACCTTTAAACAGGGAACTTATAAATACGAATCCGATTGGAAAGGCGCGTTGCGGACAATGCGCGAACGGCTCGAAACGCCGCCGTCGGAAAGCGTCCGCGAAGCTCTGAACGAACTCGTCGCGCCGGTCACTTGTCCGGTTTGTCACGGCAAAAGATTGCAGCCCGAAAGCTTGGCGGTCAAGGTCGGCAATCTCGGCATTGACGATTACGTTTCGCTTTCTTTGGACGATTCGCTCGAAAAGGTTCGCGAAATTAAACTGAATGCGCGTGAAGAAAAGATCGCGGGTTTGGTTTTGCGCGAGATTCGTGAGCGGATGAACTTTTTGAAAGCGGTCGGACTCGGATATTTGACGCTCGACCGCGCATCGCAGACGC
>DAITPE010000786.1:0-2162 GCA_036833775.1 Pyrinomonadaceae bacterium
AGTGCTTCTTTGATCTTTTCGACATCTTGATTGAGCTTTTCACGCGAATAAAATTCGCCCGGTTTGAGCTTTAATTTTGTCAGTTTCGACGCATCGAAACCTTCGATGTTGATGTCGAATTTCTCGACTTTTGCCTGCGCGTTCGGTTTGACGTTGAACGTCACGGCAACTTGCGTTTCGACGCGCAAAGGCTGTTGTTTATACGAAACTTCGGCGTTGAAAAAACCGCGTTCGCGCAAATAATCGAGAATCAGATCGGCGTTGTCGCGCAGAGTTTGTTCGGTAATCGCCGTTCCCGAATTCAAGATGTTGACACGCAAAAGCAGTTCCTGTTCGGTCACATCTTTTTCGCCGACGGTGTTACCGACTTCGATCAAAATGCGGTCGGCGCGGGTTTTTCGCTTGATGATAAAACGCAGATCGACCGCATTTTCGCCTTTTTCGATCGCTTCGACGCTGGCATTGACAATGTTGTTCGTATCGAAAAGAGCCTGCAAAGCGTTGCGAACTTTGACGGCAGAATACGTTACGCCCAAAGCATTGCGGGCGATCTGTTCAAATTCGGCGGCAGACGAAGTGCTGCGGTCGGTTCCTTCAAAAGTGATGATGACGTTTGAAATCCGACGGTTTTCGTATTTGTTTTGCGAAAACGAATTAAACGCAAAAAGCAAAATCAAACCGCATAAAATTAAAAAGTGAAAAAATCGCAGAGAAATATTTGCACGGCGGTGAAGCGTGTTTTTTCTCGACACAAATTTTTCAAAAAATACCCTTTGACTAAAAAACATTAAAATCTCTTCCGTAAACGGATTTCAAAACTAAAACTGTTATTGCGCTGTGTGACGTTGCTCAGCGAACGCTGTTGATATTGCGCGACGAACGAAAGCCGATTGGAAACTCGGTATTCGAGCGCGAGAACCTGATTTTGGTCTTGCGAAAGATTCGTCGAATATGTCGCGAGCAGATTTTTATTGATCTGTCTGCCGACCGTCAATCGCGCCGAAGCATTTAATCTTTGTCCCGAAATGATCGGATCGATCTCGAAAACGTTCAAACCGAAAAGTTTGTCGGTCGCTTTTCGCGCCGGATTATTGATAAGCGAATCGGTCAAAATTTCCGCCGCCGTATTGATGCCCGATTGCGCGAGCGTCGGAATTCCGGCTTCCGTATTCGCCAGATTTCCGGTCGTGATGAGCGAAATCACGTCAGCCTGCGGCAAAGCCGGATTCGAGCGAACATTTGCGCTCAAAGTATCGGTATTCGTCAGATCGCCGACGAGATTGACGATAATTTGATAACCGCGAATTTCGGTTTCGGCTTGCAGATTGATATACGGCTCGATCGTCGTATTCGGCGGAAATGTCAGCTCGCCGCGTTGGACTTCGTAACGGTCATTGCGGAAGAAAACCGTTCCGCTGGTTGCCGTGATTCTGCCCGTAACCTGCGGAAACTCCGTGTCGCCCGTGACGCGCAGAGAAGCCGAAGCCGTCAGTTCGGCGACGTTGTTGCGAACCGTTAAAGCGTCGCGTCCTTCGATGCTGATGTCGAGTTTCGGCGTGCCGATAAACGAATCCGAAGACGAAGAATCGCTTTGCGAAAGCGAACCCGTCGAACGTCCGCTGACGACATCCGCGAGATCGATGTCTTTCGTATAAACGCTGCGCCGCGCGAAAATCTGTCCGCGAATCAGCGAATTCATTTCCGTTCCTTCGCGATAACCCGTCAATTCGAGATCGGCATCGCCCGTCGTCGTAAATCCTTCGGGAAACGGAACGGTAATGTTCGTTCCGTTCAAATTCAAACGGAAACGCTGAAGTTTTAAACCTTCGACCAACGCGCCGCCGCTTGCGTTGATTCGTCCGCCGCCCAAAAAACCGCTCAAATCGTCAATCTGCGCTTGGTTCGACGTAAAATAAATTCGTCCGTTCAGACGCTCGAAAGTCAGCCGTTCCGCGCCGACAAAAGCCGCCACCGAACTGTTTTTCAAATCTGCCGTTCCGTTTAAACGCGCCGTTGCATTCACACCCGTCAAACGCACCGAAACCGTCGCAATTCCGGCAAAAAACGTATTTCTCGAGAGCGCGTTCAAAACGCTCAAATTGATGCTTCCGTCAACATTTAGATTATTAACGCCGTTTTCGGTCAAAGCCTTTGTGCCGCTG